>JASHQW010000351.1 GCA_030038875.1 Gammaproteobacteria bacterium
CGCTGAAGCCGGTCGCGAGCTGCTGCGGGCGCTGGTAAGTCGAGCGGTCCTGCACCTTCGCCGGATCGAACACCACGATGTCGGCGAAGTACCCCTCCTTGAGCAGCCCGCGATCGCTCAGGGAGAGCGTCGCCGCGGGCAGCGCCGCGAGCTTGGCGGTCGCCTGCGGCAGCGTCAGCACCTTTTCCTCGCGCACGTAATGGGCGAGCACGCGCGCGAAGTTGCCGTAGGTGCGCGGATGGCGGCTCGACTTGAGAAAGACGCCCTCGGGCGCCGGCGCATCAGCGTCCGAATCGAAGCTGACCCACGGTAGCGCGACTTCGCGGCGGATGTTGTCCTCCGACATGAGGAAGTAGGCCACCTCGACGCGCGAGCCATCCTCGATGACAAGATCGATCGCGGCATCCTGCGCGCTCACCCCCCGCGCCTTGGCGACCGCGGCCAGCGTCTTGCCGGTGAGGGGCTTCAGGGCCGGATTCTTGAAACCAAGGAGCAGCGTGCCGTCGGCTCCCGCGGCCGCCATGAGGTTCTCCCACGCGGGCGAGGGAGCGCGCATGTCGGCGAGCACGCGCTTGCGATCATCCGGATTCCTGAGCCGCGCGATCCACGCCTCGAGTCCCCCGTCCTGCACCCAGGGGGGCATGGCCGCGTCGAGCCCGGTCGCGCCGGCGGTGTAGACGTACATATCGGCGGTGATGCGCACGCCCGCGGCCCGTGCCGCATCGACCGCGTGGACGAGGGCATCGAGCTTGCCCCAGTTGCGCCTCCCGGCCTCCTTCAGGTGATAGATCTCGGCCGGCGCGCCCGAGGCGCGCGCGATGTCGACCGTCTCTTGTACGGCCTCCAGCAGTCGGTCGCCTTCGCTGCGCATATGCGCGCTGTAGATGCCGCCGCAGCGGGCCGACTCCTGCGCGAGCGCGATGAGCTCGGGGGTCTTCGCGTACTGGTTGGGACTGTAGATGAGCGCGGTGGTGACCCCGACGGCGCCCTCCTCCATGGCCTGATGCACCAGGCGACGCATCTCACCGAGCTGCTCCGCGGTCGGCTGCACGTCGCGCTCGCCGAGCACGTAGGTGCGCACCGTGCCGGCGCCGACGTAGGAGGCGACGTTCGGCGCAATGCCGCGCTTCTCGAGATGGGTGAGGTATTCGCCGAGCGTCGTCCAGTCGATGTCGTACTTGATGTCGCCCTGGCGCTGCTTGGCGAGGCGTTTCATCTCCTCCGACAGGGGGCCCATCGAGTCCTCTCCCAGCACCTCGAGCGTCACCCCCTGACGCAGGTCGCTGAGCGCGCGCCCGTCGATCAGCAGCGATTCCTCCGGGTGCGCCAGCATGTTGACGAAGCCCGGCGCCACCGCCTTGCCGCGCGCGGAGAATTCCTCGGCGCTGTGCCCCGGCGCGTGCGGCCCGATGTAAGCGATGCGATCGCCGTGTATCGCGACGTCGCCGACGAACGGGGCGCCTCCCGATCCGTCATAGACGGTGCCGCCGCGGATCACGACGTCGTAGACGGGAGGCTGCGAGGCCGCAGGCGGCGCCGCTGCGGGCGCGCTGCCCGAGCCGAGCGCCAACGCGAGTAGCGCGAGGCCGTGGTATCTCATGAATGTTGCTCCGCCGTCCGGGCCGCGCCGCGCCAGGCACGGCGCTCGGTGCGCGAGAGCGCGAAGGGTCGCGGATCGATGGCGGTCGCGGCGCCCGAGATCAGCTGCGCGAGGAGCGAGGCCGAGCCGGCCGCCTGCGTCCAGCCGAGATGGCCGTGGCCGGTATTGACGTAGAGTCCCGCGACCGGCGTGGCGCCGATATACGGCCGGCCGTCGGCCGACATCGGGCGCAAGCCGCACCACGGCCGCGCGCCCGGGCGGTCGACGGTGCGCGCGAGCGTCGGGCTCAGGGCCGCGAGCAGTCTCCAGAGCGCCTGCACTCGCCCCGGGCGCAGAGTCATGTCCCAGCCGCTGAACTCGGCGGTCCCGGCGAGCCGCAGCGTTGCGCCGAGGGGCGTCATTACGGCGTGGAGCGAATCGTCCGAGAGGGCATGCCGCGGACCGGCGCCCGGATCGATGGGGATCGAGAGCGAATAGCCCTTCACCGGCCGCACGTCGACGTGCACCCCGCACGCGGCCAGGAGCGCCGTCGACCACGGCCCGCCCGCCATCACGACGTGCGAGCCCGGGAGGAAGCCGCCGGCGGTCTCGACTCCGACGGCCGTTCCGGCGGTGACGCGCACCGTGCGCACCGCCGTATTGACCAGGACGCGGACGCCGCGTGCCTCGAGCCGCTCGCGCAAGGCCCGGCAGAAGAGCAGCGCGTCGCCGCTCTCGTCCGCCGGAAAGTGAATGGCGCCGACCATGTCGCCCCGTATCTCATCGAGCAGCGGCTCGAGGCGCGCGGTGGCGGCGGGGTCGAGCGGCTCGCCCACGAGCCCGAGGGAGCTAAGCGAGCGCACCTCGGCGACCGCCTGCTCGAAGGATTGCGGATTGCGGTAGACCTCGAGCGTACCGCGTGTCCCCACGGCGTACTCGAG
The DNA here is from genome assembly GCA_030038875.1 of Gammaproteobacteria bacterium. Classification (GTDB taxonomy): domain Bacteria; phylum Pseudomonadota; class Gammaproteobacteria; order Steroidobacterales; family Steroidobacteraceae; genus 13-2-20CM-66-19. The sequence continues at coordinate 2,521 of JASHQW010000351.1, forward strand.
CTTGAGCGCCGTGCGCCAGGCGCGCAGCCGCTCGAGGCTGTAGGCGCACAGGCGGTAGTTGGCCTGCATCGAGCTGTGATAGGACTGCGACGTCGAGGCGGCCAGGAACCTGAGGCCCCAGCCGACGTAGCCGGGAATGGCGCGCGGCCGCAGCAGCATCGGCGCATCCTCGCGCCCGAGCCAGCGCAGCAGCTGCCAGTGCACGCCGGGCGCGTTCCAGGGGTCGGGCATCGAGGGCGTCAGAATCCCGCCGTTGGCGAAGCTCGTCTCGAGCGCGACATCCTCGCGCCGCTCGAGCAGGCGCACCGTGTAGCCGGCCTCGTGCAGCGCCCAGGCGCTCGCAAGCCCCGCAAGGCCGCCACCCACCACGAGGACGTCGCCGCGACTCATGGGCGAGACCTACTCGATGGCGCTCGCGGACCGCGCCCGCTCGCGCAGCACGAACTTCTGGATCTTGCCGGTCGAGGTCTTGGGGATTTCCTCGAAGCGCACCTCGCGCGGCACCTTGTAATGCGCGAGGAGCCCCCGGCAATGGCTGATCAGCTCCTCGGCAGTCGCCGCGGCGCCGCTCTTCAACTCGACGTAGGCGAGCGGCGACTCGCCCCACTTGGGGTCGGGCCGCGCCACCACCGCGCATACCAGCACGGCCGGATGCCGGTAGAGCGCATCCTCGACTTCGAGCGAGCTGATGTTCTCGCCGCCCGAGATGATGACGTCCTTGCTGCGGTCGCGGATCTTCACGTAGCGGTCGGGCTCGAGCACGCCGAGGTCGCCGCTGTGAAACCAGCCGCCGGCGAACGCCTGGGCCGTCGCCTGCGGGTTCTTGAGATAGCCCTTCATCACGATGTTGCCGCGGAACATGACCTCGCCGAGCGCTGCGCCATTGGCCGGCACGGCGTGCATCGTCTGCGGCTCGAGCACCGTCATGCCCTCCTCGAGAACGTAGCGCACGCCCTGGCGGCCGCTGAGACGCGCCTGCTCCGCGACGCTCTCGCCGGCCCAGGCGGGGCGCCGGGCCGCCACCGCGGCCGGGCCGTAGGTCTCGGTGAGCCCGTAGACATGGGTCAGATCGAAGCCGATGCGCTGCAGGCCTTCGATCATCGCCACCGGCGGGGCGGCCCCGGCGACCATGGCGTGTACCCGCTGCGTTATACCTTCGCGCCAGGCGGGATCGGCGTTGATCAGCAGGTTGTGCACGATGGGCGCGCCGCAGTAGTGATCCACGCCGTGGAGGCGCATCGCATCGAGGATGGCGCGCGCTTCCACCCGGCGCAGGCACACGTGCGTGCCGCCCAGCATGGCGATGGTCCAGGGGAAGCACCAGCCGTTGCAGTGGAACAGCGGCAGCGTCCAGAGGTAGCGCGGAAACTGCGGCATGCCCCAGCCGAGCGCGTTCGAAACGGCGTTGAGATAGGCGCCGCGGTGATGCGTCACGACGCCCTTGGGGTTGCCGGTGGTGCCGGAGGTGTAGGAGACGGCGATCGCGTCCCACTCGTCCGCCGGGCCCGGCAGCGGCGCGAGCGGCGCGTGCGCGGCGAGGAGCGCTTCGTACTCGCGCGTGCCGAGGCGCTCCCCGGGCCCCGCGTACTCCGCATCGCACACGTCGATCACGACCGGCGTGCGGCCGTGCTCGGCGCGCAGAATCTCCAGGGCGCGCGCCACGACC
>JASHQW010000045.1 GCA_030038875.1 Gammaproteobacteria bacterium
CTGAGGAGTATCCGCCTGCCGGCGGTCAATCGGGGTTGATCAGCGCCCGGATCCTGAGCGTCTCCAGGTCGAACACCGCGAGCACCCGGCGGCTCCCGCCCCACAGGACCATGGTGTTGGCCTGATCGGCCGGCAGCCCGCGCTGCGCCAGGCGGCTCTTCAGCGTGCTCTCTTCGGTGCGCGTGAAGTAGCTCATGTCATCGATCCTCTTCAACTGCGCGCGCAGCTGCGTCAGTCCCTGCGCCCAGGGCCGGAAATAACGCGGCATCTGGATGACGTCGGTACCACCGAGCACTGCGCCCGTGACGATCTTCTGCGCCTCCGCCGGGTCTGCCGGCAAGGGTGCCCAGATCCACCGCGGCCGGCTGTACCACCACGGAGCAAGCGCCGGATTCTCACGGCGCGCCTGGTCGATGTCGTTCGTCTTGAGGTCGGATGCCTGCACCAGCTCGAGCCGATCCACCGAGAAGGTGTAATAGAGCGGCCGGCCGCCCCAGAGCGTGACGCCGCCGTAGACGAGGGCCGTGAGCTGCACGGCGACGATGATCGCGATGTCGCGGGCGAGCTCCACGCGGCGCTTGGCTGGGTTCGCCACGATCAGCGTCAGTGTGGGCCCCAGCACCAGGTCCACCAGGACGACGATACCGACGATGTGTAGCACACTCGCCAGGTACCACCCGGGCCAACGGTACCAGCCGAGCCACATGGCCCCGAGAACCAGAGTGAGCGCCGTCGCGCTGCCCGTGAGGTGCAGACCGAAGGCCTGGAGCCGGAATCTCATCGGCGCGGCGGTTTTGCCGGCAGCTCCGGGGCCGGCGGCGCTTCCTCGGGCGCGGCCGCCGCCTCGCCCGGGATCGCACGCTGCTCCGAGAACCACGCGCCGAGGTCGATGAGGCGGCAGCGCTCGCTGCAGAAGGGGCGGAACGGCGCACTTGCCCACTCGAGCTCGCGCCCGCACGTCGGACACGCAACCGTCGCGGGACTCACGGCCGGGAAAGCCCTCAGGTGCAGCAGCTGAGCGTGAACGGGACGTCTTCCTCGGTCTGGGTCGGGCGCGAGGTGAGGCCGTGCCAGCTGAGGAAGCGCAGGTTGCAGCGGTAGTGGCTGCCGCTGATCTCGGGATAGAGCCCCGCCGCGGCCGGCAACGAGATGCGCAGCAGCTGCAGCGGATGGTCGCGATCGAAGGCGATGTTGAAGTTTCCGCCCTGCGCGACCTCGGCGCGCGTGCGTCCGTTCTGGCGCGTGAGCCAGAGGAGCTCCGCAACCGCATCGCACAGCGGGCGCAGCAGCGCGAGCCACTGGTTGAAGGTGCGCATGCGCAGCTCATCGGGCTGCGAGAGCCAGAAATAATAATCCGGCAGATCGAACTCGCAGGTGCCTCCCGGGATCGCGGTGCGGTGCTTGACCGAGTTGAGGAACTCCGAGTCGCGCAGCGGCTGCAGAAAGGCGGAGCCCGCGCCCATCAGGTCGGAGCGCAGCCGCAGCAGGTTCGATATCACGGTCTTCAGGCGCTGCGCATCGACGCCGGCCTTGGACTGGAATTCGTTGAGCGAGGTGAGCTCCCTCTCGAGCTCCTTGAGCACGTCCGAGCGGACATCGCCGCGCGTCACGATGGAGAGGATGTCGATCAGGCTCGCCATGGCTGCACGGCTCCCCCACTGGCTCGCCATCTCGTTGTGGTAGAGCGCCTGGTTGTAGAGGAAGTCGAGCCGCAGGAAGGTGCGCATGCGCTCGTTCAGCGGCTGCTCGAACACGAGCAGCCCTGCCTCGGGCGTAGCTGCCGCGGCGACCTCGGACTCGGACAAGGCGGATTCGGCCATGGCGCTATTGTGCTTGACGCGTGCCGGGTCCGTAAACGGCGGCGCGCCGCTCGGGCGGACCCTCGGTGCCGTGTTCGCGTCGTGCCGCGCGAGCCTTTTAAGAGCGCGGGGGTCGTGCGAACTCGAGATAACGCGCGTGGAGCGCGGCCACCTGGGCCTGCACGGCGCTCATGTCGGCGTCGTTCGTGATCACATCGTCCGCGGCCTTGAGGCGCGCACTGCGCGGGACCTGCGCATCGAGGATCGCCTGCGCCTGTGCGCGCGTCGAGCCGTCGCGTGCGAGCAGACGGCGGATCTGCAGCTCCTCGTCGCAGTCGACGACCAACACGCGATCGACATGCGCGCTCAGGTTTTTCTCGACCAGGAGCGGGATCACCAGAATCTGGTAGGGGCCGCCCGTCGCCGCCGAGCGCGCCTCGAGCGCGGCGCCGATCGCCGGATGCGTCAGATTCTCGAGATCGGCGCGCGCCCTGGGGTCGGAGAAGACGATCTCGCGCAGCGCCGGCCGGTCGAGATGTCCGTCGGGTGTGAGAATGCCGCGGCCAAAGCGCTCGACCAGCCGCTCGAGCGGCGGCTGGCCGGGCTCGACCACCTCGCGCGCCACCTGGTCGCTGTCGAGGATCGGGACGCCGAGTGCGCCGAAGAATTTGGCGGCCGTCGATTTGCCGCTGGCAATCCCGCCGGTGAGGCCGACGCGGAAGACGCGCGAGGCGGCGGACGTGCTCACGGATGCGGCGTGAAGAGCGCCAGGTACCGGGCCACGAGCCCCTGCCCGAACATCAGCACCAGCCAGCCGGCGGCGGCGAGAAAAGGGCCGAAGGCGATCGGTGTCGCGCGGCTCTGTCCCCGCATCGCGAGCAGGGTGACGCCCACCAGCGCGCCGACCACGGCGGCAATCAGGATGACGGGTAGGAGCATCTGCCAGCCGAGCCAGGCGCCGAGCGCGGCAAAGAGCTTGAAGTCCCCGTACCCCATGCCCTCCTTCCCGGTGACCAGCCGGAACAGATGATAGACGCTCCATAGACTCAGGTAACCGGCAATCGCACCGATCAGGCTCGAGCGCACGTCGACGGGAACTGGAGCGCTGCCTTGCGGTCCCCAGAGGCTCAGCGTGAGGCCGAGCCACAGC
>JASHQW010000352.1 GCA_030038875.1 Gammaproteobacteria bacterium
CCACCACCTTCTGCGGGCGCGAGGTGACGGCGGCGATCGCGTCGATGTCGAGGGTCGAGGTGTTGGTGGCGAGAATCGTCTGCGGGGCGGCCACGCGGTCGAGCCGCACGAACACCTCCTGCTTCACGCTCATGTCCTCGAATACCGCCTCGATGACGATGTCGGCCTCGTCGAGCGCGCCGTACTCGGTGACCCCCTGGATCAGGGACAAGGTCCGGTCCGCGCGCTCTTGCGACAGGCTGCCGCGCGCGACCGAGCCGGCGTAGTTCTTGCGGATCACCGCCAGGCCGCGCTCGAGCGCCTCGGGCGAGAGCTCGAGGACCCGCACCGGAATGCCGGCGTTGGCGAAGGTCATCGCGATGCCGCCGCCCATGGTGCCCGCGCCCACCACCGCCGCGGTTCTGATCGGCAGCGGCTGCACTTCCGGTCCCACGTCGGGGATGCGGCGCGCCTCGCGCTCGGCGAAGAACAGGTGCGTCAGCGCCCGCCGCTGCGGGCTGTCACGACACTCGATGAAGCAATCGCGCTCGAAGCGCAGGGCCTCCGCCTTGGGGCGGGTGCAGGCCGCCTCGATGCTGTCGATGATCTTCCACGGCGCCAGCTGGCCGCGCGCGCGCGCGGCGATCTTCTGGCGGAAGGCCGTGAACAGCGCACCGCTCACCTCGCGGATGCGCTCGCTCATCTCGCTCGCGAGCCGCAGCGGCCGCCGCTCGCGCGCGGCCTGCCGCCCGAGATCGAGCGCCGCCACGACCGCATCGTCCGCGACGGCGTCGATGAGTCCGAGCTCGAGGGCGCGCGCTGCGGGAAGCTGCGCACCCGAGGTAATCGCCTCGAGCGCGGCCTCGGGACCTGCGAGCCGCGTGAAGCGCACCGTGCCGCCCGCGCCCGGGATGAGTCCGAGCTTCACCTCGGGCAGACCGACCGTGGCGGTGGGTGCCGCCACGCGAAAGTGGCAGGTGAGCGCCAGCTCGAAGCCGCCGCCGAGCGCGTTGCCCTCGAGCGCTGCGACCAGGGGCTTGGTGGCCGCCTCCATGCGCGCCTGTACGTCGAGAATCATCGGCGCCTTGAGCGCGAGTCCTGAGGCGATCTCGTTGATGTCGGCGCCGGCGGGAAAGATGCCGTGGGCGCCACAGATCACGAGCGCGACGACGCCCTCGTCTGCGGCCGCGCGGGCCAGTCCCTCCATGAGTCCCTCGCGCACCGCGAGGCTGAGCGCGTTGACCGGCGGGTTCGCGATCTCGAGGATCGCGACGTCGCCAGCGGCGCGATAGTTGACTGCAGGCACTCGTACCCCCTTCCGGCCGGCATTGTACGGGCTTGGCCTAAACTTGGCCCATGGACCGTGTCGAAGTGCTCGTCATCGGCGCCGGGGTGGTGGGCCTCGCGATTGCGCGCGCGCTCGCGCAACGCGGGCGCGAGGTCCTGATCCTCGAGGCGGCGGAGCGCTTCGGCAGCGGCGTCAGCTCGCGCAACAGCGAGGTCATCCACGCCGGGATCTATTATCCGCGCGGCTCGCTCAAGGCGCGTCTGTGTGTGGCGGGGCGCGAGCTGCTGTACGCCTTCTGCCGCGAGCACGGCGTCGCGCACCGCCGCTGCGGCAAGCTGATCGTGGCGAGCGACGCAACGCAGCTCGCCGAGCTCGAGCGGATCCGCGCCGCGGCGCTCGCCAACGGCGTCGCACTCAGCTCCCTCGGCCGCGCCGACGCCCTCGGCCTCGAGCCCGAGCTCCGCTGCGCTGCTGCGCTGCACTCGCCCCTCACGGGAATCATCGACGCTCATGCCTACATGCTGGCACTGCTCGGCGAGGCCGAGAGCGGCGGCGCATTGCTGGTGTGCCATAGCGCCGTGACGAGGCTCGAGCTGCAAAGCGACGGGTTTCTCATCGCCGTGAACGGCGCGTCCGCCTCGCTCCACGCCCGTACGCTCGTGAACAGCGCGGGACTCTCTGCGCCGCAGGTGGCGCGTCTCATGGAGGCCTTCCCCGCTGAGCGCATTCCCACCGCCTACCTGGTCAAGGGGAGCTACTTCACGCTCGCAGGCCGCACGCCGTTCGGGCGGCTCATCTATCCGCTGCCCGTGCCGGGCGGGCTCGGTGTCCACCTGACGCTCGACCTCGCGGGCCGTGCGCGCTTCGGGCCGGACGTGGAATGGGTCGGTGAGTTGGACTACACGGTGGATGCGGGGCGCGCCGCCAGTTTCTACGGCCCGATCCGCGCCTGGTGGCCGGCGCTGCCCGACGGGGCGCTCGAGCCGGCCTACGCCGGCATCCGTCCGAGGATCACCGGCCCCGGCGAGCCGGCGGCCGACTTTCGCATCGACGGGGAAGCGACGCACGGCGTGCGGGGGCTGGTGCAGCTCTTCGGGATCGAATCCCCGGGCCTTACCTCCTCGCTCGCGATCGCAGAGCACGTGGCGGCCCTGCTCTCATGAGTCGTCAGCCGACGGGTGCCGCCTCCACCTGGATGGCGAGCTTTACGGCCATGTTGAAGCCGTACTTGTCGCCGTAGTTGACGCCGAAATCCGCGCGGTTGAGGGTGGCCGAGGCGTCGGCGCCGCAGCGCTCTTTGGGCGACAGCGGTGTGACCTTGCAGACGAAGCTGTTGATCTTGAGGTTGAGCGGCTTGGTCACCCCGTGCAATGTCAGCTCGCCGCGCACCTCGGTCGGGGAGCCGTTCTTGAAGCTGGTGAGCGTGCCCTTGTAGACCGCGGTGGGGTACTTCTGCACGTCGAGCATCTCGGGCGACTTCACGTGCTCGTTGAGCTTGGCGTGGCCGAAGTCGATCGAGGCCGCATCGATCGTGATGTCGACCGTGCCGGTGCCGGCCTCCCTGTCGAGCACGATCGTCCCGGAGGAGCCGTCGAACTTGCCGCGCCAGACCGACATGCCACCGAAATGGTCGGCCTCGAAGCTCGGGTAGGTATGAGCCGGATCGACCTGATAGGTCACCGGTGCCGCGACGGCGGCGCCCGTGGCGAGGCTCGCCACGGCGAACGGCAGCGCAATCTTCATCACCAACCTCCGGGGGTTCAGGCAGGGGGAGCGCTAGCCTACGCCCTCCCCCGGACGACCGGCCACCCTCCTTTGTAGGGAGATGCGCGCGCGGGCGCTCAGCTCAGCGGCCGGGCCTTCAACCCCAGCGCCCGGGCCACGACCTCATGCGTGATTTCGCCCGCGTGCACGTTGAGTCCGGCGGCGAGCCCGGGGTCGCGCTTGAACGCCTCGCGCCAGCCGAGATCGGCGAGCGCGCGCGCGTAGGGCAGAGTTGCGTTGGTGAGCGCGAGGGTGGAGGTGCGCGGCACGGCGCCCGGCATGTTGGCGACGCAGTAGTGGATCACTCCGTCCACCACGAAGGTGGGATCCGCGTGGGTGGTGGGCCTGCTGGTCTCGAAGCAGCCTCCCTGGTCGATGGAGATGTCGACCAGCACTGCGCCGGGCTTCATGCTCTTGATCATGGCGCGCGTCACGAGCTTCGGCGCAGCCGCGCCCGCTACCAGCACGGCGCCGACGACGAGATCCGCATCCTTCACCAGCTTCTCGATCGTCTCGGTGGTCGAGTAGGCGGTCTGGATCGCCGCGCCGAACTGGGCCGAGAGCTCCCGCAGACGATCGACCGAGCGGTCGACCACCGTCACGTCGGCGCGCAGCCCCACGGCCATCTCGGCCGCATGCGTGCCGGAGACCCCGCCGCCGAGAATCACCACGCGCGCCGGCGGCACGCCCGGCACGCCGCCGAGCAGCACGCCGAAGCCGCCGTGCGCTTTCTGCAGGCTGGCCGCTCCGACCTGGATCGACATGCGCCCGGCGACTTCGCTCATCGGCGTGAGCAGCGGCAGCGAGCCCTTCGGTCCCGTCACCGTTTCGTAGGCGATCGCGGTAGCGCCGGACTTCATCAGGCCCCGCGCCTGCTCCGGATCGGCCGCGAGGTGCAGGTACGTGAACAGCACCTGTCCGGGGCGCAGCATCGCGCACTCGCTCGGCTGCGGCTCCTTGACCTTGATTACCATCTCGGCGCGCTGGAACACTTCGGCGGCGCTCGCGGCGATGCCGGCGCCTGCGGCGCGGAACTGCGCATCGTCGACCCCGATCCCGTTGCCGGCGCCGGTCTCGATGAGTACCTCGTGGCCGGCGGCCGTGAGCTCGCGCACGCCGGCCGGCACCAGGCCGACCCGGTACTCGTGCACCTTGATTTCGCGCGGAACACCGATGCGCATGGAAGTCTCCCCCGTTATTGGTCTGCGATGCGCGAAATTAAAACCCGGCGCTGCCGGCGCCCGTTTGCGTATTTTCAGCCCGAGTGCGCACCAATATGGCAGAATCTGCGGGTAAAGCCTGCATTATCGGAGGATTCTTGCGCCATGGAGCTCGACCGCTACGACCGCGCCCTTCTGCGCCTGCTGCAGGAGGACGCGCGCATGACCAACACTCTGCTCGCCGCGCGGGTGAATCTCTCGGAATCCGCCTGTTTGCGGCGCGTGCGGGCGCTCGAGGAGTCCGGTCTGATCGAGGGCTATACCGCCCTGGTCGATCAGCAGCGCGCCGGATTCGCGGTGAACGTATTCGTCAGCATCACGCTCGACCGCCAGAGCCAGACGGGCCTCGAAGCCTTCGAGAGCGCGGTGCGCCGCGTGCCGGAGGTGATGGAGTGCTACCTGATGACCGGGGAGCACGACTATCTGCTGCGGCTGGTGGTGGCCGACCTCGCCGACTTCGAGCGCATCCACAACCAGCATCTCACCCGGCTGCCGAGCGTCGCGCGCGTGCAGTCGAGCTTTGCGATGCGCACGGTGACGCGCTCGCGCTCCTTGCCGGTGCGGCAGGCAAGCGGCTGAGGCACAGGGACGTGCCCGCCGCCGCAGGCGGCGGGTGGCGCGCCGAAACCGCGCTTTTGGCGCGCCACCGCGAGCATCGTGACAGGACGTCCGATGCGAGCTGATGACTAGCGCGCCGGCGCGTAGGCCGGCAGCCCCTGGGCAAACTCCCGCAGCGCGGCGATGCCGCTGTCTTCGGCGCGGCGGCACCACTCGCGCAGCTGGGTCACTGCGCGGCTCGCTGAAGTCTCCTCCCACGCCTGCTGCAGGCCCTCGCGGTACTCGATCACGCGCCGCAGGACCTCGTAGTGCTCGAGCAGCTCGCGTAAGCGGCGTCGCGCCTCCTCGGCCAGCAGGGCCGGATGGCGGATCAGCAGTCTGGGCGCCCCGCTCAGCACCGGACCGGGGAGCTCGCGGCGCCGCAGCTCGCGGCATACCGGCAGCACGACACGCCGCGCGTAGGCGCGCAGTACGTGCAGGCGGTTGGTAAAGAGCGCCTGCACCGTCTCGGCATCGAGGTCGCTGCGCCGGCGCTCGAGATGCGGGCGCGGTGCGACCCAACGCACCCGCGCGAGACGGAGCGCGCTGAACAGCCGGATCCACAGCCAGCCGATGTCGATCTCCCAGCGCTGGACGGCGAAGCGTGCCGAGCGCGGGAACGCGTGGTGATTGTTGTGCAGCTCCTCGCCGCCGAGCAGCAACCCCCAGGGTACGAGGTTGGTCGCGGTCGACGGCATCTCGAAGCTGCGATAGCCGACCGCATGGCCGAGCCCGTTGACCACGCCGCCGGCGAAGAAGGGCTGGGCCGAGAGATGCACGGCGATCATGACGATGCCGGGCACGCCGAAAAGGGCCAGATGGGCGATGACGAACAGCACGATGCCGGTATAGGGATGGCGGCTGTAGATGTGCTGCTCAAGCCAGTCGTCCGGCGTCCCGCGGCCGTAGTTCCTGACGGTCTCCGGGTCGCGCCCGGCCGCACGATACAGCTCGAAGCCCTCGAGCAGGACGCGCCGCAGGCCGAACACGACCGGGCTGTGAGGATCGCCCGGCAGGTCGGCATAGGCGTGGTGCTTGCGGTGTACCGCCACCCACTCGCGTGTGACCGCGCCGGAGCTGAACCACAGCCAGAAGCGGAACAGGTGCCGGAGCGCCGGATGCAGAATCAGGCCGCCGTGGGACTGATCACGGTGCAGGTAGAGTGTCACCCCGAGAAACATCGTCTGGATGGTGACGAAGGTGGTGAGCGCATACCCCCACCAGGGCAGCCCGATGAGACCGTAGGGCGAGAGACTCATGGATTCTCCGTCGAGTTCTTATCGTGAGTCTGCGGCGCTAGCGTACGGCAATTCCGTGAGCCGGACGCGACTTTTCGCAGCCGGCACGCTGCGCAATTCACAGTTTCAGGCGTCGAGCAGGATCTTGCCGATATGCGCGTCGGACTCCATCAGCTTGTGCGCCCCAGCCGCATCGGCGAGCGGGAAGCGCGCGTGAATCAGCGGCTTCAGGCGTTTGGTCGCGAACAGCGGCCAGACGTTCTGGCGCAGCGCCGCCGCCAGCCGTCCCTTGCTCTCGACCGACTGCGCGCGCAGCGTCGAGGCCGAAAGCTGCAGGCGCTTGACCATGAGCGGCCGCAGATCGATCTCGGCCTTGGCGCCCCCCATGTGCGCGATCAGCGCGATGCGTCCGGCCATCGCCGCGGCCGCCACGTTGCGCGCCACATAGTCGCCACCGACCATGTCGAGTATCACGTCGGCGCCGCGCCCGTCGGTCGCCCGCAACGTCGCCTCGACGAAGTCCCCCTCGTGATAGTTGATGGCGTGATCGGCGCCGAGCTCCCGGCAGGCGGCGCACTTGGCGGCGGTCCCGGCGGTGACGATGACGCGTGCACCGAACGCCTTGCCGAGCAGGATGGCGGTGGTGCCGATGCCGCTCGCGCCGCCGTGCACCAGCAGCGTCTCTCCGGCCCGCAGCCGTGCACGCTCGAAGACGTTGTACCAGACGGTGAAGAAGGTCTCCGGGAGCGCGGCCGCCTCCTCGAGCGTCAGCTGGCTGGGTGCCGGCAGGCATTGCACCGCTGGCGCGGTCGCATACTCCGCGTATCCGCCGCCGGCGAGCAGTGCGCACACCCGCGCGCCGACCGCCGGCTCGCTCACTCCCTCGGCCGCCGCTACCACGACGCCCGCCACCTCGAGCCCCGGGATGTCGCTCGCCCCGGGCGGAGGCGGATAGGCGCCCTTGCGCTGCAGGACGTCGGGCCGGTTGACGCCGGCGGCCGTAACCTTGATCAACACCTCACCGGCCTTAGGCTGGGGCAGCGGGCGCCGCGCCGGGCGCAGGACCTGCGGGGGACCCGGCTCGCGGATCTCGATGGCGGTCATGTTGACTGGGAGCACGCGCGGATGGTGCGATCGCTCCCATTCGCGCGTCAACTTCCGGGCGCGGCGCGCTCCTCTCCCGGCGCTGTGCCCCTGGGCCGCCCGCACCGTTCCACGAAGCGCTCGCGCAACCGTGCCCGCTCCTCGGGCGTCAGGCTCTCCCAGCGCTCGCGCCACATGCGCCGCCGCCAGTGCCCGTGCCCTCCGCGCCAGCCACGCAGGCCTCCGAAGAGAATGCGGCACAGCACCAACAGCGCGAACGCCTGCCAGTAGCCGATCGCGGAGCCGTGGAACAGGGGCGGCACCACGTAGTTCCACAGCAACATCACCGCCCAACCCAGGACGGCGATGAACACGATCACGACGGCGGCGATCGCCACCCCTTTGACAATTCTTCTCACGACTCTCTCCATCATGCTCATTCGTTCAGCCAGTCCTCGTATACCGCCTGCAGCCGCACGCGCAGCTGCAGCACTGCGTAGCGCTTGCGTGACAGCAGCGTGTTGATGCTGACGCCCGAGCGCTCGGCCAGCTCGCGGAAGGTGAGGCCGTCGAGCTCCTGCGCCACGAATACCTCGCGCTGCTCGCGCGGCAGCTCGGCGAGCGCCGTCTCGATCTCATCGAGGAGCAGCGCGCGTATGGCCGCGGTCTCGGGCATTCCGTCCGCGGCGGGCAGCACCTCGTCCAGCACCCGCTCCTCGTCGTCGTCGGCGCCCGCGCCGTCGAGGAGCAACTGCGGACGCTTCTTGCGGAAACGGTCGATAATGCGGTTGCGCACCACGCGCATCAGCCAGGCGCCGATCTGCTCCACGGGCTGCGCCAGGCGCTCGGCCGCGACCAGCTCGTAGAGCGCGTCCTGCAGGATGTCCTCGGCCTCGGCCGCGTCGTCGATGCGGCGGCGGATGAAGGCGAGAAGACGATCACGCTCGCGCAGCACGACAGCGCTGAGTTGCCGATCCCGGCTCATAGGGACACTGACCGCGACGCCGTCCATCTCCATGAGGACAGACGCTCGAAGGGGCACCGATATTGTGGCGGCCTCAGGCGCCGTTTCCGGGCGCCTGCACGGCGAGCGTACCCGAGCGGCCGGCGACGCTTCCGGCGACGATGTTGCAGCGCGGCAGAGCGCTCGAATCCAGCCCGCGGGCATAGCTTGCAAGATCCGTGAGAAACACACCGCGCGCCTTCCAGGCCCGCAGCAGCCGCTCGAAGGAGCCGAGGTAGGCGCCGCCCTCGAGCTCGGCGTGCAGCGTGAACACCTGATCGGCCGCGCCGGCGCGGTCGGTGAGCGCGAGCAGATGCTCGACGGGATCCTCGCCGTCGAGATCCTCGCGGCCGATCAGCTCGTCGAGGGTCGGCAGCGTGGTCGGCAGCTGCGGGACCGGGACGACGCTGCCGTCGACGAGCGGCAGGAACGGGCCCGTGCCGCGGGTGTCCGAGGCGTAGCGGAATCCCAGCTCCTGCTCGAGCGCCGGAACGTGTCGGTTCATCTGCCAGCCGGCGGCGCCGTGTACCTCGGGGGCGCGCCCGAAGATGGCGGAGAACTCCTCGGTCGCAAGAGCGAGCTCGCGGCGCGTCCAGGGCTCATTCGCGCGCGCCACGCCATCCTGCCAGCGGATGTGGTCCCAGGTGTGCACACCGACCTCGAAGCCGCGCTTCGCCGTGTCCTGCATGAAGCTCCGGCAGCGGCGCCCGATGTGGGGCCCGGGGAGCAGCACGCCGTAGAGCAGCGTCTTCACCCCGTAATGCTCGACCACCGAGGTGCGCTTCACCTTGCCGAGAAAGCCGCGCCGGAATACGCGCTTGATGGCGCGCCCGGTGTGATCGGGACCCAGGCTGAAGAGGAAGGTGGCGCGGGCATCCAGACGCTCGAGGAGCCCTGCGAGCCTCGGCACGCCCTCGCGCGTGCCGCGAAAGGTGTCGACGTCGACTTTGAGGGCGATGAGCGCCACGGACCTGCGGCCGGAGGACTTCAGCCGAGCGGCAAGGGACGCGAGCTCAACGCGCGTGACAGCCGTGGCAGATCGATCGACTCGCGAGCCTTGACCGCCTCGAGGATCTGCAACACCCCGCCGCCGCCGCAGGCGACGTAGAGTCCGCCGTCGGCCCCGAACAGCGACGCGCCCATCCGCGGTGCGGTCCGCTCGCTCACGCGGGTGCGGTGGATGTCCCAGCGCTCCCCGCCTACGTCGGCAAACGCCCCGGGGAAAGGTGGGGCGACCGCGCGCACCAGGTCGTGAATCTCGCGCGCCGGGCGCGACCAGTCGATGCGGCCATCCGCCGGCGTGCGCCGCCCGAAGTACTGTCCCGGGAGGATCGGCTGTGGCCGCCGCTCGGCGGTGCCGGCGATCAGCTTCGGCAGCGAGCGCGCGAGGATGGTCTCGGCGGCGACCGTGACTTTGGCGAACACCTCCCGCGCGTCGTCGTCCGCGAGGATGGGAACGGCCAGCTGATCGACGATGTCGCCGGCGTCCGCCTGCTCCACCATGTAGTGGAGCGTCGCACCGGTCTCGCCTTCGCCCTTGAGAATTGCCCAGTTTACCGGAGCCCGGCCGCGGTACTTAGGTAACAGCGAGCCGTGCATGTTGAGCGCGCCGCGGCGGGCGCCCGCGAGCAGCCCCGCGGGCAGGAGCGAGCGGTAATAGAAGGAGAACAGGAAATCCGGCTGCAGGGCGCGCACGCGCGCCTCGAGTTCCGCTGCAGCGGCCGTGGCCGGTGCGATGCACGCGAGCCCGTAGTCGGCGGCGGTCTCGGCGACGCTCGCGTACCAGCGGTTCTCGTGGCTGTCGTCCGTCACGGTGACGACCAGGGGAATGCTCACCCGTGCCGACAGCAGCGCCTTGAGGCACCGGACTCCGACGTCGTGATAGGCGAAGACGACGGCCGTCGGGCCGCTCACTCCTGCGCTCCGCGGGCACGCGGCACCGGCGGCGGCAGCGCCGTGATCTCGGCGCCCCGGTCGGGCGCGGTCCGCGGCAGCTGCGCCGGCTCGGCGTCCCCGCCGAGCACGGCCGCAATCGTATAGCGCGGCCGCTGCCGCACCTGCTCGTAGATGCGGCCGACGTACTCTCCGACCACCCCGAGCCCGAGCAGCGCCATGCCGATCAGGAAGAACGCGATTCCGAACAGCGTGAATACGCCCTCGGCCTCAGGCCCCATGACCAGGCGGCGGATCGCGAGGTAGGCCACGAAGGCGAGCGACAGCAGCGCGATGACGATGCCGGCCATGGAGAAGAACTGCAGCGGCGCCACCGAGAAGCCGGTCATCAGATCGAAGTTGAGGCGGATGAGCCGCAGCAGCGAGTACTTCGACTGCCCCACGGTGCGCTCGGCGTGCGCCACCTCGATCTCGACCGGATGCCGCGCGAAGGTGTAGGCGAGCGCCGGCACGTAGGTGCTGACCTCGGTGCAGTGATTGACCGCATCGATGACGCTGCGGTGATAGCCGCGCAGCATGCAGCCCTGGTCGCTGATGCGGATCGAGGTGGTGCCTTCGCGCAGCCGGTTCATGAGACGCGAGGCGGCCTTGCGCCACAGCACGTCCTGGCGCCGCACGCGGATCGTGCCCACGTAGTCCGCGCCCGCGTCCATTGCCGCCACGAGCTTAGCGATCTCCTCGGGCGGATTCTGCAGGTCGGCATCGAGCGTGATGACGTAGTCGCCGCGTGTGTAGGTGAAGGCGGCGAGAATCGCCCGATGCTGGCCGGCATTGCGCGCCAGCACCACCACGCGCGTCACGTCCGGACGCCGCTGATACTGCTCGCGCAGCTCCGCCACCGAGGCATCGCGGCTGCCGTCGTCGACGAACACCACCTCGTAGCTGCGCCCGAGTGCATCGAGCGCCCGATACAGGCGGTCGAAGAGCTGCGGCAGGCCCTCCTGCTCGTTGAAGACGGGAATCACTACGGAGATCGCCGGCTTCATTTGCGCGCTCCGCGCACGATGTCGTTCACCGCCTTGACGACGCGCTCGACGTCGCCCGGCTCCATCGCCGGAAAGAGCGGCAGCGTGACGGTCTCGCGGCCGATACGCTCGGCGTTGGGGAACTGGCCCTCGCGGTAGCCGAGCGCGCGATAGGCGCTGAAGGTGTGAATCGCCGGGTAGTGCACGCCGACGCCGATGCCGCGCTCTCTCATCTTCTCGATGAAGGCCGGCCGCGTGATCGACAACGAGTCGAGTGGCAGGAGCGGGGTGAACACGTGCCAGCTGTGGCCAGCCTCGCCCCGCTCCGGCAGCCGCAGCGGCGCGTCCGTGCTCCACAGCTCGAAGTAGCGCGCCACGAGAGCGCGCCGTTTGGCGTTGAACTCCTCGAGGCGCTTCAACTGCCCGAGGCCCACCGCGGCGGCAACGTCCGACAGGTTGCATTTGCCGCCGGCGAGCAGCGTGTCGAAGGAGTCCGGCCCGGACTTCACCTGTCCATGCCAGCGGTGCAGCTCGATGCTGCGCAGCTCCGCCGCCGAGCCGCCCGAGATCGCCCCGCCCTCGATGGTGGTGATGTTCTTGTTCGGGTGGAAGCTGAACACCACCAGATCCCCGAAGCTGCCGATGCGCTGGCCGCGCCAGGAGGTGCCGATGGCGTGCGCGGCGTCCTCGATCACCCGCAGCCGGTGGCGGCTGGCGAGGGCGTAGAGCCGCTCCATGTCGACCGGCATCCCGGCGAAGTGCACCGGCATGATGGCGCGCGTGCGCGGGGTAATCGCCTCCTCCACCTGCGCGAGGTCGAGGTTGCGCGAATCGAGGCCGACGTCGACGAACACCGGGCGCGCGCCCACCCGCACGATCACGTTCGCGGTCGCGACGAAGCTCAGCGCCGGGGTGATCACCTCGGCTCCCGGGCCGATCCCGCAGGCGAGCAGCGCGATCTCGAGGCCGGCGGTCGCCGAGGTCTGCGTGCGCACCGGCCGTCCGCCGAGATAGTCCGACAGAGCGGCCTCGAGCGCCGCCACCTTCGGTCCGCTCGCGAGCCATCCCGAGCGCAGCACTTCGGCCACCGAGGCGATGGTCTCCTCGTCGATCGAGGGACGGGTAAAGGGCAGGAACCTTTCCACGGTTTTCGCCGAATCGTTCATGAGCGTGACACCAGCACGACTCCCAGCACGATGATCGCGATGCCCCCGACGCGCTGGACGTTGGGCATCTCGCCGAGCAGCCACCACGCCAGGCCGATGTTGATGACGTAGCCCAGCGACAGCAGCGGGTACGCCTGGCTCACCGGCACGCGCGACAGGCCGACCGTCCACACGATGACACTGAGACCGTAGGCGCACAATGCATACCAGAACGGCGGCACCGCGAGCAGCTCGAGCCCGCGCCGCAGCACGCCACTGTCGGTGGCGATGAGCGGTCCCGTCACCCGGGTGGCGGCCTTGAGCCCCAGCTGCGCCAGCGCGTTCAGCAGCACACCGCAGGATAGGATCGAGAAATCGGTAAGTTTCACAGACGACTCACGGCAACGGTGTAGTTATCGGCGGCAATCACCCGGCCGGGAAACCCCTGGCGCCGCCAGGAATCCCACAGCTTCGGGTCGAAGAATGCCACGGCATCGCGGCTCGCGCTCCAGCGGCCCCTGAAGGCCTCGACGCTCAGGTCCTGCCTGCCGGGCTCCGCGCTCAGCCCGAAGGCGAGCTCGCCCTGATAGTCGACCAGCGTAAGGGTGCGGCCGAGGTAGGGCGAGACCGTTTCCCGGTACTGCCCGACACTATATAGAGCGGTCTGCGGGCCGACCGCGGGGCGCGCCGCGGCGACCAGATCACGGGCCGACCGGGCCGGGGGAATGACCGCGTAGGCGCACAGCAGGCACTGCCAGGCGAGCATGGCCGCCGCCGCGGTCGAGACCGCGAGCGCGCCGTCAGGCAACCGCACCGCGCGCAGCGTAGCCACGACGGCCAGCAGCGCGATCAGGCTCGCGGCCGCAAGCCACAGGAGCGCCTCGCGCGGCACGAAGGCGTTGCGGCGCGCGCTGTAGACGATGCCGGCGATCGCTATGGGCACGATGAGCGCCGCACCGATGCGCGCGGCCGGCGCCGCGAGACGCCCGGGTGCGGCGCGCTGCGCGCCCACCAGGGCCGCCAGCACCGGAAACATCGGCAGGATGTAAGAAGCGAGCTTCGAGCCCGACGCCGAGAAGAACAGCAGCGTCACCCCCGCGAAAACCGCGAGAAACCTGCGCGGCCTGAAGCCGGTCGCCGGCGCGGGAGCCTCCCACCAGGCGCTCGCCACGGCGCGCGGGAGCGGCGCGATCCACGGCAGCACGCCGAGCAGCAGCAGCGGCAGGAAGAACCACCACGGCTCGACCCGCTGGTGAACCGTGGTGAGGAAGCGCGTCAAGTGCTCGTGCACGAAGAAGAAGCTGGCGAAGCCCGGATTGCGCAGCGAGACCACGATGAACCACGGCGCCGTCAGCACGAGGAACAGCGGCAGCCCCGTGGCCGGATGCAGCCGCCGCCAGGGACGCGCGTCGCGCTCGATCAGCGTATAGACAATGAGCGCGGCTCCGGCGAGTGCGCCCACCACGATGCCCTTGGAGAGCACCCCGAGCGCCGCCGCCCCCCAGGCGGTGAGCATCCAGTTGCGCTCCGCGTCCGATGCCGGCGCCGCGGTCTGCGCGCGCGTGAAGGCGAATACCGCCGCCGTGAGGAAGAAGGTGAGGCCCGCGTCGAGCAGGTTGAGATGCCCCACGATGAGGAAGTAGGGACTCACCGCGAGCGCGGTGAGCGCCGCGAGGGCCGCTCCGGTGCCGAAGAGGGCGCGCGTCCAGGCGAAGGCGAGCGCGAGACAGCCGAACGCGAGCCCCACCGACCACGCCCGCGAGCTCCACTCGGAGAGACCGGCGACCGAATAGACCGCGGCGGTCGCCCAGTACTGCAGCGGCGGCTTCTCGAAGTACTTCAGCCCGTCGAATCGCGGCGTGATCCAGTCGCCGCTCGCGACCATCTCGCGGGGGATCTCCGCGTAACGGCCTTCGTCGGGGTCGAGCATGGGGCGCAGCGGCGTGGTGGCGAACCAGGCCGCCGCCAGCACGAGCCACGCGAGCCACTTCGATCCGCGCTTCTGAAGCGCCTGCCCCGCCTCGCTCGCCATGCCGTTTGGGCGGAGGACCTGGCAGCCTAGATCCCGGCGAGCGCCGCCGCGCGCGAGCCGAAGCCTTCCTGCTTCACGTAGTAGTCGATCGTGCGCCGCATGGCGGTGTCCATGTCGGTCTTCGGCTGCCATCCGAGGTCGCGCTTTGCCGCCTCGATGTTGGGCACGCGCACCTGAATGTCCTGGTAGTACTTGCCGTAGTACTCGCCCGCCGAGACGTCGACGATCTCGGTGGCGCGGGCGTTGTCGCGCAGCACCGGGAACTCCTGCGCGATGCGGATGGTGCGCTGCGCGAGATCACGGATCGAGATGCAGTTGCCGGGGTTGCCGATGTTGAAGACGCGCTGGCTGGCGCGCCGGTTCTGGTTCTCGAGGATGATCAGCAGGCACTCGATCGCGTCGTCGATGTAGGTGAAGGAGCGCTTCTGGCTGCCGCCGTCGACCAGCTTGATCGGGCGCTTGTAGAGCACGTTGGAGAGGAACTGGGTGAAGACCCGGGAGCTGCCCTCCTTCGGCTCCTCGGGGTTGTCGAGGTTCGGGCCGATGAAGTTGAAGGGCCGGAACAGCGTGTAGTCGAGGTTGTCGCGTACGCCGTAGGCGTAGATCACGCGGTCGAGCATCTGCTTGGAGCAGGCATAGATCCAGCGCTGCTTGTTGATCGGCCCGTACACCAGGGGACTCGTCTCCTCATCGAGCACCGAGTCCGGCGACATACCGTAGACCTCGGAGGTCGAGGGAAATACCAGGCGCTTGGCGTACTTCACGCACTGGCGCACCACGGCGAGATTGGCCTCGAAGTCGAGCTCGAACACCCGCAGCGGATGGGTCACGTACTGCGCGGGATTCGCGATCGCCACCAGCGGCACGATCACGTCGCACTTCTTGACGTGATACTCGACCCATTCCCTGTTGATGGTGATGTCGCCTTCGACGAAATGAAAGCGGTCGTTCTTCGGCAGATCGCCGAGCTTGTTGTCGGCGAGGTCCATGCCGTAGACCTCCCAGTCGCGCGTGCGCAGGATGGCATCGGTGAGGGCGCTGCCGATGAAGCCGTTCGCCCCGAGAATCATGATCTTCAGTGCCATGTGGTCCCCGCCCGCCGCGCGATGAGCGCGGCCAGAAAAGCGCGTAATGCTAGCACCTTCCGTGAGTTGCGGCGGCGGCCCGCAGCATGCCGCGCGTCACGCCAGCAGCTTGCGGACGGCCCGGCCGTAACGCGCGACGAGCGCCTCGCGGGCGCGGTGCCGGCCGCCGCTCACGAGCTTG
This sequence comes from Gammaproteobacteria bacterium, assembly GCA_030038875.1. Taxonomy (GTDB): domain Bacteria; phylum Pseudomonadota; class Gammaproteobacteria; order Steroidobacterales; family Steroidobacteraceae; genus 13-2-20CM-66-19. The sequence continues at coordinate 15,534 of JASHQW010000352.1, forward strand.
ACCCCGAGCCGCCACACACAGTCGATGAGCTCGCGTCCGCCGGCAAATATCCAGCTGTCGAGAATCTCGTTGCCGTGGCGCGCGACGAGCGCCGGATGATCGGCGTTCAGGCTCAGCACATCGAGCGGCGCGCCGGCACTCAGGCCCACGGGGGGCGCCTGCGCCT
>JASHQW010000353.1 GCA_030038875.1 Gammaproteobacteria bacterium
TGAAGCGCGGCATCGCCGCGCTGTGCATCGGCGGCGGCGAAGCGGTGGCGGTGGCGATCGAAGTGATGAAGTGATGAATATCAAGGACGCCTGCGCCGTCGTCACCGGCGGCGCATCGGGCTTAGGCTTCGCGGTCGCGAAGCACGTCTGCGCCCACGGCGGCAGAGTCGTCCTGCTCGACATCCAGGAAGGCCCCGGCCGCTCGGCCGCCGCTTTGCTCGGAGCGCACGCGCACTTCCTGCGCTGCGACGTCACCTCCGAGATCGAGGTCAACGCCGCCATGGACGCAGCTGCGACGCACCTCGGGCACCTGAACCTCCTCGTCAACTGCGCCGGAGTGGTGGGCGCCGGGCGCGTGCTCGGCAAGAACGGGCCGATGGCGGGCGAGTTCTTCACCAAGGTGATCCACATCAACCTGATCGGCACCTTCCTGTGCGACAAGGCGGCGGCGGCTCTCATGCAGGGGAACCCTCCAGGCCCGGACGGGGAACGCGGCGTGCTGATCCACACCTCCTCGGTCGCCGCCTTCGAGGGCCAGATCGGCCAGGCGGCCTACTCCGCGACCAAGGCGGCGGTCGCCGGCATGACGCTGCCGATCGCGCGCGAGCTGGCGCGCTTTGGCATCCGCTGCGTGTCGATCGCGCCCGGCCTCTTTCACACGCCGATGATGGACGGCATGCCGAAGGAGGTGCAGGACTCGCTCGCCGCGCAGGTGCCCTTCCCGGCGCGCCTCGGCAAACCCGAGGAGTTTGCGCAGCTGGTCGCCTCGGTGTTCGAGATCCCGATGTTGAACGGCACCACCGTGCGCCTCGATGGTGCCATCCGCATGCAGCCGAAGTAAGCGGCGGCCTTGAGCGAAGCCACAGCGCAAGCCGGCGCGATCCAGCGCGACGTCATGGAATATGACGTCGTGATCGTGGGTGCGGGCCCCGCGGGGCTCGCGTGCGCAATCCGCCTGAAACAGCTGAAGCCCGCGCTCTCCGTCTGCCTGCTCGAGAAGGGTTCCGCGGTGGGTGCGCACTCGCTCTCGGGCGCGGTGGTCGAGCCGGGGCCGCTGGAAGAGCTGCTGCCGGAGTGGCGCACGGAGTACCCGGGCATGAAAGTGCCTGCGGCGGAGGACGACTTCCGCATCCTCACCCGCACCGGCTCGTTCAAGCCGGTGCCCGACTTCGTGGTGAAGCTCCTGCCGCGCTCGCTCACCTTCAGCACCCCGTTCAACAACCACGGCAACTACATCATCTCGCTCGGCCAGCTCACGCCCTGGCTGGCGCAAAAGGCGGAAGCGCTCGGCGTGGAGATCTTCCCGGGCTTCGCTGCGGCGGCGCCGGTGTTCGACGCGCAGGGAGCGGTGGCCGGGGTACAGATCGGCGACATGGGGCTCGATCGCGACGGCCAGCCGGGCCCGAGCTTCACGCCCGGCGTCGAGATCCACGCGCCGCTCACGGTGCTGGCCGAAGGCGCGCGCGGCTCGATCTCGAAGCAGCTGATCGCGAAGTTCGATCTCGCGCGCGGCCACTGCCCGCAGACCTTCGCGCTCGGCTACAAGGAGCTCTGGCAGCTGCCCGCGGGCCGCGTGCGCCCTGGGCGCATCGAGCATGCGCTCGGGTGGCCCGCCGACTCCTGCACCTATGCCGGCAGCTTCCTCTATCACCTCGACAACGACCGCGTGTACGTCGGCTACATCGTGGGTCTCGACTACCGCGATCCGCGTCTCGCACCCTTCGAAGCCTTCCAGCAGTACAAGAATCATCCGAGCGTGAAGGCGCTGCTCGAGGGGGGCGAGATCCTCTCGGCCGGCGCCCGCACCGTCGCGGCCGGCGGTTGGCAGTCGACGCCGACGCTCGAGATGCCCGGGGCGATCCTGATCGGCGATGCAGGCGGCACGCTCAACTTCGCCAAGATCAAGGGAGTGCACCAGGCGATCCGCTCCGGGAGGCTGGCCGGTGAGCACATCGCCGCGACCGGCGGCGGCACGGGGTTCGATGCGAAGTGGCGCGCCTCGGAGGGCGGTCGTGAGCTCAAGCGGGTGCGCAACTTCAAGCCCGCGTTCAAGCGCGGCATGTGGCTCGGGCTCGTGAACTCCGCCTGGGAAATGCTCACGGGAGGCCATTCGCCCTGGACGCTGAAGAACACCGCCGACTGGTCGCGCCTCGCAAAGCTCGATGACTTCGTCTCGCCGGAACGGCACTGGGTAACGCGCACGCTGCCGCCCCGCGACCGGGTGTCGTTCGTGTTCTTCGCCGGCAATTCCCACGAGGAGGGCCAGCCGGTCCACCTCAAGGTGGCAGACACCAGTATCTGTGCGGGACGCTGCGCCAGGGAGTTCGGCAATCCCTGCGAGCGCTTCTGCCCGGCCAATGTCTACGAGATGGTCGACGACGGCCGCGGCGGCCGGCGGCTGCAGATCAACGCGGCCAACTGCGTGCACTGCAAGGCCTGCGACATCAAGGATCCCTACCAGATCATCACCTGGACGACGCCCGAGGGCGGCTCGGGCCCGAACTATCAGTCGCTCTAACCCACGCTGAGCCGCAGCCATGTCAGAGCTCTGGCGCCCGTCGAGAGAACGTATCGCCAACGCGAACCTGACGCGCTTCATGCGCTGCGTGACCGCCCGCATCGGCACGCCGCTCGCCGACTACGAGGCGACCTACGCCTGGTCGCTCGAGCAGCCGGCGCAGTTCTGGACCGAGCTCGCGCGCTTTGCGGGCCTGCGCGCCGACTTCGGTGCGGGACCGGCCATCGAGCACCCGCGGGAGATGCCCGGGGCGCGCTTCTTTCCCGCCGCGCGCCTCAACTTCGCCGACAATCTCCTCA
>JASHQW010000354.1 GCA_030038875.1 Gammaproteobacteria bacterium
GAGGTGGTGGAGAAGCTGTTCGCGGACCTGGGGCCCCGCTTCAAGGCGCGCCCGGGGGGATACACGCGGATCCTGCGTATGGTGCCGCGGCCGGGCGATTCCGCGCCGATGGCCCTGATGCAGCTCGTCGAGGGCCCGCCGGCGGTCGTGGCCGAGCAGCCGCCTGCCGAAGAGGGCAGGAAGACGGGCCGCCGCGCGAAGGCGAAGGCCAAGGCCGAGGCTCCGGCCCGGGCCGAAGCGAAGGCCGAGCCGAAGAAGGCCAAGCCGGCTGCCGAGCCGGCCGAGGAACCGAAGAAGCGCACCCGCCGCAAGAAGGCGCCCGCCTGAGGATTGCACTCTGAAGCGCCCGGCTACGACCGGTACCCGAGGGGGAGGAGGCCGCCATGAGTTTCGCGTCTGAGTTCAAGGAATTTGCGATGAAGGGCAGCGTCATCGACCTCGCGGTCGGTGTCGTGATCGGCGGAGCCTTCGGAAAAATCGTTTCCTCGCTCGTCGGCGACGTGATCATGCCGGCGCTGTCGCCCATCCTCGGGAGTGTCAACTTCAGCGAGCTGTCCTTTCAGATCGCGACCAACGCGGCGGGCAAGCCCGTACTCCTCCGCTACGGCGCGTTCATCCAGACGATCTTCGAGTTCCTGGTGATCGCGCTCTCGATCTTCATCGTCATCAAGGGCATCAACAAGCTGAAGCGCCCTCCGGCGCCCGCCGCCGGCGCGCCGCCCCCGCCGCCGACTAAGACAGAACTATTGTTGCAGGACATAAAAGATATTCTGGCTAAGCGCTAGTTATTGATCCGTATACGCAACAGTATAGTCGGTTGTGCCGGAAGGAGCACGCCTCGAGGCTCAGGCGCGTCCGGCCACGACGGCCCGGAAGGCGTCGCGGGTCAGGTTCTCGCTCCCGGCCGGCGTGATGGCCAGGTCGTCCTCGATGCGGATGCCGCCGAATTTCATGAGGTCCGCAACGCGCGGCCAGTTGATGCAGCTTGCCTGCTTGTCGTCGGCCCGGGCGCCCTCGAGCAGCTGCGGAATGAAATAGATTCCCGGCTCCATGGTGACGACGAAGCCGGACTCCAGAGTGCGCGTGAGGCGCAGGTACGGATGACCCTCGGGCCGCGGGATGTCGCCGTCGCCGCGCGCCTTCATGAATCCGCCGACATCGTGGACCTCGATCCCGAGCAGGTGCCCGATCCCGTGGGGCAGGAAGACCCGGGTGACTCCGGTGGCGACCGCCTCCTCCCCGCTGCAGCGCACCAGATCGGCTTCCTTGAGCAACCGTCCGGTCTCCTCGTGCGCCTTGAGCTGCACGTCGCGCCAGTCCACGCCGGCGCGCACGCCCGCGCACAGCCCCTGTTGTAGCTCATCCATGCGCGCGATGAGCGCGCGAAAGTCCGCGTCGCGGTAGACATGGGTGCGCGTGATGTCGCACGCGTAGCCGGCAAACTCCGCGCCCGCGTCGATCAGCAGCGAATGACGTTCGCGCGGCGGGCGCTTGTTCAGCACCTGATAGTGCAGCACCGCGCCGCCTTCGTTGAGCGCGATGATCGGGTTGTACGGCAGCTCCTGCTCGCGCAGCCCGCAGGCCGCGATGAATTCGAGCTCGATCTCGAACTCGGAAGCCCCGGCTTCGAAGGCGCGGCTGGCCGCGAGATGCCCGCGGGCGCCCAGCCGGTTCGCGGCCCGCATGCAGGCGAGCTCGTAGGGGCTCTTCACCGCCCGGTCGTAGTCGAGCGTGCGCATGAGCGTACGCGGATTGATCGCGGCGGGGGCCCACGCGGCAATCTCGGCCGTGGCATCGCCAATATAGGCTGCCCGGGACAGGTCCCTGGGCAATGCGGCCCGCGCGGCGGCGCTGTCGGGGACCGGCAGGACCTCGAAATGGCGCACCCAGTAGCCGCGCGGCAGATCCGCGGGCTTATACCAGTAGTCGCGGGGCTGGTTGAGGATCAGCTTCGGGCGGGATCCGGGCTCGAACCAGACGAAGGAATCGGGGGCATCGGAGAGCGGGACCCACACCTTGAATGGGGCGTGTGCAACGAAGGGGTAGGTTCGATCATCCTCGAAGACCGTGAGCGCCGATCCAGAATGCACCAGCAACCCCGTGAAGCCACAGGCGTTCAGCGCCCGGGCGGTGCGCTCGCAGAGCGCCGCCAGATGCGGACCGAAAGACTCTTCCAGCCCTTGCGCAAGAGCGGGTTCAACGTCTGACATTGGTTTGTCTCCCGTGAGCCACAGCGGCTGCCCGCCTGTCGCAGCAGCCCGACAGCAAGGTAGGCGCGCGGTCCGCACCAGTTTCCAATCGTACCGGGACTTCTATAGAATTTACCCTCTCCGCGGCTCGAATGAGAGCCCGGAACGGCCGGTACCCGGCCGTGGTCTTATCAACACAACTCTTGCTTCCTTCGGGGAAATATCGATGAACACCAAACTTGCTCTTAGCGCAATCGTTGCGGCGCTGATGCTGACGGCCTGCGCGAAGCAGGAAGCTGCAGGCCCAGAAGCCGCTACTCCTCCTGCTCCGGCTGCCGCCCCGGCTGCGGCTCCCGCTGCTCCCGCTGATCAGACGGCCGCTCCGGCCGCCGGCACCACGGCTGCTCCTGCTGGCGAAGCCGGCGCTGCCGCACCCGCCGCCGGCGCCGCTCCCGCTGCGACGCCTCCGGCCGAGCAGACGCCGCCGAAGCAGTAAGTCTTCACGGCTTACGGCTGAGAACCGCGGCCCGGACGGATCGCAAGCGCGAGCCGTCCGGGCCGTGTCATTTTCGGTCCTTAACTCGTGCCTGCCGTGACCGTCAGCGTGCGTGACGCACGCGCCCAACCCGCCGACCGGCTCTGGATCCAGAGCGTCTACCGCGATTATCTCGATGATCTGAATCCGGGGACCGGCCTGTTCCCCGCGCTCGGGGAGATCGGGCACCGCGAGCCCGACCAGATCGCGCACTGGTTCGCCGATCCGAATACCTTTCCGCTGGTAATCGTGAAGGGCAGCGAGCCGGTGGGCTTCGCCCGCGTGCTGCGCGCGAGTCCCGCGCCGCCGCCGCGGCCGCGCACCGACTATCGCATGGCCGAATTCTTCATCACGCGCGCGCGTCGCCGGCTCGGCGTCGGGCGCACCGCCGTCGAGCTGATCCTGAATCGCTTCGCCGGACGCTGGGAGATCACCGAGTACCTGCGCAATGCCGACGCGGTGCGCTTCTGGCGCCGTGTGGTGGGCGGTTATACGCGCGGCAACTACCAGGAACGCGTCGTCAACGGCGAAGTGCACCAGGTGTTTGATTCGGGCGCGCCGCCGCGTCCCGCGTAGGCGCGCCGCCTGCGGCGCAACCGGCGCAGCCGCCGGCGAGCTGCGCGAGCGTGCGGCTCTTAAGAGCCGCGAGCCACGGTGTCGTCAGAGCCGGCGGCAGAGAGCCGAGCGCATCGATCACCCGCAGCCGCAGCCGCAGCGTCGCGAGCCGCCACAGGCTGTAGAGCGCACACGCGGCCACCACCACGCCGACGATCACACCCTGCAGAGCGAGGCTCATGCTCATGCCGGCAGCGCTCCCCCGCCGAGTGCCAGCGCTACGCGATAGCTGACGAGCGCCCCGAGGTAGGCGAGCGCGAAGAGGTATGCCGCCATGGCGAGCGGATAGGTCCAGGAGTTGGTCTCGCGCTTCACCACCACGAGTGTCGAGAGGCACTGCGGCGCAAATATGTACCACGCGAGGAGAGAGAGTCCCGTGGCGAGGCTCCAGGTGCGGCTGATGACCGACGCGAGCGCGCCGGCGACGTCGTTCGAGCCCGACATTGCGTAGACGGTGCCGAGCGCGCTTACCGCCACCTCGCGTGCGGCGAGTCCCGGCACCAGCGCGATCGAGATCTGCCAGTTGAAGCCGATCGGCGCAAACAGGTATTCCAGCCCGCGGCCGAGGAGGCCCGCGACGCTGTACTGGATGGCGGGACCGGTCGCGCCGGGCGGCGGCGCCGGAAAGCTCGCGAGGAACCACAACACCACCATGAGCGTGAGAATGATGGTGCCGACGCGTGTCAGGAAAATCTTGGTGCGTTCCCACAGCCCCAGCACCAGGTTCGAGAGATGCGGCCAGCGGTACTCGGGCAGCTCGAGCAGCAGCGGCCGGTACTCGCCCCGCATCATCAAGCGCTTGAGCACGAAGGCGACCGCGAGCGCGCTCACGACACCGGCGATGTATAGAGCGAACAGCACGAGTCCGCGCAGATTCACCGGACCGAGCTCGCGTTGCGGAATGAATGCGCCGATCAGCAGCGCATACACCGGCAGCCGCGCCGAGCAGGTCATGAGCGGGGCGATCATGATGGTCGCGATCCGGTCGCGCGAGGAGGGAATGGTGCGCGTCGCCATGATCCCCGGGATGGCGCACGCGAAGCTCGAGAGCAACGGAATGAAGGCACGCCCTGAGAGTCCCACCCGGCTCATGAGCCGGTCGAGCATGAACGCGGCGCGCGGCAGGTAGCCGGAGTCCTCGAGCGCGAGAATGAAGAGGAAGAGGATCAGGATCTGCGGCAGAAATACCAGCACGCTCCCCGTTCCGGCGATGACGCCATCGAGCAGCAACCCCCGCAGGGGTCCCGCGGGCAGCAGCGCGCCGAGCGTGCCGCTCAAGGCCGCGATGCCGGAGTTGATCCAGGCCTGCGGGGCCTTGGCCCAGCTGAACACCGCCTGGAACATGAGGAACAGCACGACCGCGAGTAGCACAGGGCCGGCGACCGGGTTGAGAACCACGGCATCGAGCCGCGCGAGCATCGCCGCGCGCGCCGGCACGCGATAGCCGATCTCGCCCAGCAGGCGCCGCACTTCGCGCTGCGTGGCCTCGATATCCGCGGCGGTGGCGGGGGGCGGCTCGACCCGGGCCCGCTCGCGCGCGACATCCGCGAATCCATAGGTGTCGATGGCCTCGACCAGCTCGCGCTCCCCGCCCGCGCGCACCGCGACCGTGGGCACTACCGGCACACCGAGCGCGCGCTCGAGCGCGGCGCGATCGAAGTGGTAGCCGCGCTGCTCAGCGACGTCGCTCATGTTGAGCGCCACGATCATCGGCACGTCGAGGCGTTTGAGGTCGAGCACCAGGCGCAGGTTCAGGCGCAGATTCGTGGCGTCGACGACGCACACCAGCAGGTCGGGCGCCGGCTCGACCGCATGGCGGCCGAGGACCACGTCGCGCGCAATGGCCTCATCGAGCGTCGCGGGCTCGAGGCTGTAGGCGCCGGGAAGATCCACCACGCGATAGGTGCGGCCAGTGCGCGGGCCCACGAGCCGCCCTTCCTTGCGCTCCACGGTGACGCCGGGATAGTTGGCGACCTTCTGGCGGCTGCCGGTGAGGCGGTTGAAGAGAGCGGTCTTGCCGCTGTTCGGCACGCCGATCAGGGAGAGACTGAGCTGCGGCGCGGCGACCGCCGCGGCCGCCGGCGCGCTCATGGCGCGGAGACTGCGCGTGGCGGTGCGTTTGAGCCAGGGTGCTGCACCGTGACCCTCTGGCTCGACGGTTCGCGAGCCCCAGGGGATTGGGCGTTCGAGCCAGGGTGATGTAATTCGACCCAAATGGACGCAGCCTCGCGGCGGCGAAGGGCGAGCGTCGTGTGGCCGACGCGCACCACGAAGGGATCACGGCCGGGGCGTGCTTCGGCGAGGATCTCGACGTGCTCGCCGCTCACGAAACCGAACTCGAGGAGCCGTCGCTCGAGCGGCGAGAGAGCGGACGCGGGCGAGCCGACGCTGACGACCCGCCCGGCGGTCCCGGGAGAGAGCGCGGCGAGACTCACGAACCCGGGCGCAAGAGCGAGCCCGTCGGGAGCGGCTACGGCGTCCATGATGCGATTATGGATGAGAACCGTTCGCATTTGCAATCGCGTTATGGCGACTCATGTCACTCATATGAATCAATGATTTACTCGCGTCCAGAGCCCCGAAGACGGCGCTCAAGGTATACCGGCCGCGAGCTGTGAGCGATGCGTATTGATGCCTATCTCGCGAGCGCCGTTGGGAGAGTGCGTGAAGGTTCAAAAGACAATAGTTAGGCAGCCGCCTAACTACTGCGAAATGGACGTAAGCGACTAGCCTCAGGCGCCGACGGCGGCGCGGCGCCGATCGTCGCGCGCGAGCAGCGGCTTGAGGTACGCACCCGTGTAGGAGCGCTCGTTCGCCGCGATCGTCTCCGGCGTGCCGGTCGCGATGATCTCGCCGCCGCCTTCGCCGCCCTCGGGACCCAGGTCTATCACCCAGTCCGCGGTCTTGATGACGTCGAGGTTGTGCTCGATCACGACGACGGTGTTGCCCTCGTCGCGCAGGCGATGCAGCACGTGCAGCAGCTGCTCGACGTCGTGGAAGTGCAGGCCCGTAGTCGGCTCATCGAGGATGTAGAGGGTGCGCCCCGTGGCGCGCTTGGCGAGCTCGCGCGAGAGCTTGACCCGCTGGGCCTCACCGCCCGAGAGCGTCGTGGCGTTCTGCCCGAGCCGCACGTAGGAAAGTCCGACGTCGGCGAGCGTCTGCAGCTTGCCGGCGGCGGCCGGCACATTCTGGAAGAAGCGCAGCGCCTCCTCGACCGTGAGCTCGAGCACTTCGTGAATGTTCTTGCCACGGTAGCGGATCTCGAGCGTCTCGCGGTTATAGCGCTGCCCCTTGCAGACGTCGCACGGCACGTACACATCGGGCAGGAAGTGCATCTCCACGCGGAGCACGCCGTCGCCCTGGCAGGCCTCGCATCTGCCGCCCTTGACGTTGAAGCTGAAGCGCCCGGCATCGTAACCGCGCGCGCGCGTCTCGGGCACGGCGGCAAACAGCTCGCGCAGTGGCGCGAACAACCCGGTGTACGTCGCGGGGTTCGAGCGCGGCGTGCGGCCGATAGGGCTCTGATCGATGTCGATTACGCGATCGATCTCGGCGAGTCCCTCGATACGCTCGCAGGGCGCGGCCTCCATGCGTGCGCCGTTCAACCGCGCCGCGGCGTGGCCGAAGAGCGTGTCGACGATGAGCGTCGATTTGCCGGAGCCCGAGACGCCCGTGACGCAGGTGAGGAGTCCGAGCGGAATCTCCGCGGTGACGTTACGGAGGTTGTTGCCGTGCGCGCCGACGATGCGGATCTCCCGGCCGGGCGCCGGGCGGATACGCAGGCCCGGCAGCTCGATGCGGCGCCGGCCCGAGAGGTACTGGCCGGTGATCGATGCGGGCGTCGCCTCGATCTCGCGCGGCGGGCCTTCAGCGACCAGATGGCCTCCGTGGGCGCCGGCACCGGGACCCAGGTCCACGACGTGGTCGGCCTCGCGGATCGCCTCCTCGTCGTGCTCGACCACGATCACCGTGTTGCCGAGGTCGCGCAGCTGCTTGAGCGTCGCGAGGAGACGGCGATTGTCGCGCTGGTGCAGCCCGATCGAGGGCTCGTCGAGGATGTACATGACGCCGGTGAGTCCCGAGCCCACCTGGCTCGCCAGGCGAATGCGCTGCGATTCGCCACCTGAGAGCGTCTCGGCGCTGCGATCGAGCGTGAGGTACTCGAGACCGACGTCGGCGAGGAACGCGAGACGCTCCACCATGCCCTTGACGATCCTGGCCGCCACTTCGCCGCGCCAGCCCGCGAGGTTCAAGCCGCGCAGGAACTCGAGCGCCCGGCCCACCGTGAGGTGGGCGACTTCCGGGAGGCTGCGGTCTGCGACGAACACGAAGCGCGCGGCGCGATTCAGGCGCGTGCCCTGGCAGTCGGGGCAGGGGCGCAGGCTCAGGTACCGCGCCAGCTCCTCACGCACCATCGGCGAGGAAGTCTCGCGGTAGCGCCGCGTGAGGTTGGGGAGAATGCCTTCGAAGGGATGGCGGCGCCGTGTGCGCCGCCCGGATTCCGCGCGGTCGCTGAACTCGATCGCCTCCGCACCGCTGCCGTGGAGGAGCATCTGGCGCACACGCTCCGGCAGCTCCGTCCACGGCGTCTCGATATCGAAGCCGTAGTGCCCGGCCAGCGACTGGATGAGATGGAAGTAGTGATCGTTGCGCCGGTCCCAGCCGCGCACGGCACCGCCTGCGAGCGAGAGGTGCGGATGCAGCACGACGCGCTGCGGATCGAAGAATTCCTCGACCCCGAGGCCGTCGCAGGCGGGGCAGGCGCCGGAGGGGTTGTTGAAGGAGAAGAGCTTCGGCTCGAGCGGCGGCACGCTGTAGCCGCATGCCGGGCACGCATGCCGGCTCGAGAAGATGAGCGGCTCGCGCGCGGGCTCGTCGAGGAAGATGAGCTGCGCCAGCCCGCCCGCGAGTCTGAGCGCCGTCTCGAACGACTCCGCCAGGCGCTGCGCGGCGTCCGGCCGCACGCGCATGCGGTCGACCACCGCCTCGATGTCGTGCTTCTTCTTCGGATCGAGTGCCGGCAGGGCGTCGAGCTCGTGGATCCGACCGTCGATGCGCACGCGCACGAAGCCCTGTGCGCCGAGGTCCTCGAGGAGCTCGAGGTGCTCGCCCTTGCGCTGCGCCATCACCGGCGCGAGCAGCGCCACGGCCGTGCCCTCGGGAAGCTTCAGCACCTGGTCGACCATCTGACTGACGGTCTGCGCGGCGAGGTCGGTGCCGTGGTCGGGGCAGCGCGGCGTGCCGGCGCGCGCGTACAGAAGGCGCAGATAGTCGTAGATCTCGGTGACCGTGCCGACGGTCGAACGGGGGTTGTGCGAGCTCGCCTTCTGCTCGATGGCAATCGCGGGCGAGAGCCCCTCGATGCTGTCGACGTCAGGTTTGTCCATCGTGGCGAGGAACTGCCGCGCGTACGCCGATAGCGACTCGACGTAGCGCCGCTGGCCTTCGGCGTACAGGGTGTCGAAGGTGAGCGAGGACTTACCCGAGCCGGACAGGCCCGTGACCACGATCAGCCGCTCGCGCGGCAGGTCGAGGTTGAGGTTCTTCAAGTTGTGAGTGCGCGCGCCGCGCACGCGAATTTGCTGCATCGAGCCGCCAATGGTACGGGCTGGGCCCAGTCAGACCAAAGCCGTGGAGGGGGCGAGCAGGCGTACAGTTGGGGTCGATTGACAGTCGTTCAATATATCGTAAGATATATCTAAGCGAGTTACTGGAGCCCAGCCATGCGTCATTATCTTCTCCACCGGTCCCGGGGCGGCTGCGGCGACGATTTTGCGGATGCGTTACGTGCGGGCAGCCGCCGCCACGGGCGGCGTTTCTTTGCGGCGGGCTTCATGGGCGGGGGCGGCATGGGGCCGGCGTGGTTCAGCGCGGGACGCAAGCTCGGCTCGGGCGACCTGCAGCTGGTGCTCCTCGCGCTCCTCGCCGAGCGGCCAAGCCACGGCTACGAGCTGATCAAGGCGCTGGAAGAGCGGTCCGGCGGCTTCTACAGCCCGAGCCCCGGCATGGTGTACCCCGCGCTCACATGGCTCGAGGAAGTCGGCTATGCCAGCGTGGCGGCCGAGGGCGCGAAAAAGCTCTACAGCATCACCGCGAATGGCCGCGCTTACCTCGAGGAAAACCGCGCGGCTGCCGAGGCGATGCTCGATCAGCTCGAGCGCATCGGCCGCAAGATGGGCCGTGTGCGCGAGATTTTCGGCGGCTTCGATCGCGACGACGATGCGGGCTCGGAGGAGATCGATGCGGCGCGGCGCGAGCTGCGGCGGCTGCTGCTGGACGCGCGCCACGCAAGTGCGGAGGAGAAGACCCGGATCGCCGCAATCCTGCGGCAGGCCGCGGCGCAGATCCGCGCCAAGGGCTGAAGGCGCGCATAGCGGCGCGATCGCACGCCGAATGCAGCCCGCGGCGCCATTGCGCGCGACCGCGATGCTCTCTATTCTTCCCGCCCGCCCAGACGAACAGGACCCCCACCATGGCGCGCGGAGTCAACAAGGTCATCCTCATCGGCAACCTGGGCGCGGATCCCGAGACTCGCGCCATGCCTTCCGGCACCACGGTTGCGAACCTGCGCGTGGCGACGAGTGAAAGCTGGCGCGACAAGCAGACCGGCGAGCAGCAGGAACGCACCGAGTGGCACCGCGTCGCGCTCTTCGGGCGGCTCGCTGAAGTCGCGGGCGAGTATCTGCGCAAGGGCTCGCAGGTCTACATCGAAGGAAGCCTGCGGACGCGCAAGTGGACGGACAAGCAGGGCAACGAGCGCTACTCGACCGAGATCGTCGGTAACGACCTGCAGATGCTCGGCGGCCGCGGTGGTGGAGGCCAGCAGGCGCCCGGCGCGGGCGCAGGCAGCGCCGGGCGCGAGGCGCTGGCCGAGGAGGGCGGCGGAGGCTCAGGCTCAGGCCGCAGCGGCGGCGGCAGCGGCGGCAGCGGCGAGGAATTCGACGACGATATTCCGTTTTAGGATCGCCTTTAGCTCTAATTGCCTGGGCTCGAGGTGAATCTCACTGCAGAAGCTTAGCCATTTGCGCGCAACTGCCTGGGGAAGCATCCCGAAGGGAAGCTAGGCCGATTGGAACACGCTCGGCACCTGTGCGTAACAGCCCCTTGAGCCACACATGGATCTCATAGAACGCGGGCAGCCCATAGAGGTTGGGCGCCCCGACGTAGCTCAGCAGATTTCCCTCCAATGCGGGCACGCCGCCCTGGGGGTCACTGCTCTCCCAGACCTGCCGCAGCACGATGAACTCGACCCCGACGAGGCGCATCGCCCCGCCCGCCACCGGCTCGTAGATCAGCGCCTGCGGCTGCTCCGCCTTCAGCACGCCTGAGCTGATGCCGCTGGGAAGCACCAGATGCATCCCCACCGCCCCGCTATCCAGTTCGCGGGTGCACGGCGCGGCGACCACGTAACCTTCACCAAAAGCGACATTGATGTCGAGGTAACGGGCTGCGGCGCTGCGCACCTTGTCGATGAGGGCAGCTGCAGCGTCCCCTGCGCCGTCGATAACCGGGGCACCGGCCGGCGTGCTCACATTCACATCGGTTTCGCTGCGGAGCGGCTCGCCAGCAAACGCGTGGGAAGCGGCCAACACACACGCCAGCCACATCGCAGTCGAGTAAGCAAGGACGGATCTACTCACGCTCTTGACGTTCGAGCTCACGACGGTCTCCTCCGGGTCACGGCGTTCATGGTCATTGTGTTGATGAAAGCCGGTTGGATGGGTCTTGCCTCGAGGCATGCAAGCGATCCATCGGGTAGCTGGATGGATCGCTTGCGCTGCCTTATTCGTACGGACGCAATCCAACGGCTAGACCGGACATCCGGCTGGGCCAATTCCCCCTCGGACAATCCCACCAAGACTGCCGGCGCGGGCGACGCGCAATTCCGTTGCGAAACAGGCGGTTAGTTTCGAGAGGTTGGCCCGCCGCGGAGGCGGCTACCTGCGCTGGAAGAGCTGCGCCCGCAGAGGGATCGCTCCCCCATAGTTGGTTGCGTACACTCGGATAGCAGCGAACGCGTGCCGGATCACAGACACTCGATGAATCCGCTCACCGACCTACTCGCGCGGCTGCAGACGGGCGACAGGGAAGCGCGGGCTGGGCTCTTTGCGGCCGCGTATCCGGAGCTTCGTCGGCTCGCGCAATCGCGGCTGCGCGAGGGTGGCCGCAACACACTGTTGGACACGACCTGTCTCGTGCACGAGGCGTACCTGCGATTTATGAGTGCCGGGGAACTGCGCGCGGAGGACCGACGGGCGTTCTACGCCTACGCATCCCAAGTGATGCGCTCCGTGATCATCGACAGCGTGCGCGAGCGTATCGCCCAGAAGCGCGGGGGCGACTGGTCCCCGATGACTGTGTCCACTCAATTTCCAGCCAACCTCGCCGAGGGCGAGGAGACAATCTTGAAAGTGCACGAGGCGCTGGAGGTTCTGGAACA
>JASHQW010000355.1 GCA_030038875.1 Gammaproteobacteria bacterium
GACGAGCTGCGCTCGCAGGCCGCCGAGGAGACCGCCGCGGCGCTCATGGCGCCCACGGAGCTCCTCGCCGAGCAGCACTGGCGCAACTTCCGGGACTGGTTCCGCCCGCTCGGAATGCCCGTGGCGCTGCTCTCGGGCGGGCAGGCGGCGCGCACGCGCCGCAGCGCCCTCGAGGGCCTCGCCTCGGGAGAGCTCCGCGTGGTGGTCGGTACGCACGCGCTGTTTCAGGAGGGCATCGAGTTCGGCGGCCTCGCGCTCGTCATCGTCGACGAGCAGCATCGCTTCGGCGTGCAGCAGCGCCTCAAGCTCTCGGAAAAGGGCCAGGGAGCCGGCCGCCTGCCGCATCAGCTGATCATGACCGCGACGCCGATCCCGCGCACGCTCGCCATGACCGCCTACGCCGACCTCGACATCTCGGTGATCGACGAACTGCCGCCCGGGCGCACTCCGGTACAAACCGTGGTGCTGCCCGAGGAGCGGCGGGCGGAGGTGGTGGCGCGCATCGTCGGCGCGTGCCGCGCCGGGCGTCAGGTCTACTGGGTGTGTCCGCTGATCGACGAGTCCGACGAGCTGCGCGCCCAGGCCGCGGAGGAGACCGCGGGGGCCCTCGCCGAGGCACTGCCCGGCGTGCGCGTCGGACTCGTGCACGGGCGCCTGCCGTCCGCGGCCAAGGATCAGGCGATGCTCGCCTTCAAGTCGGGCAGGATTCAGCTGCTGGTCGCGACGACCGTGATCGAAGTGGGGGTGGACGTCCCCAACGCGACCCTCATGGTGATCGAGAATGCCGAGCGCATGGGGCTCGCGCAGCTGCACCAGCTGCGCGGGCGCGTCGGCCGCGGCGCCGAGGCCAGCACCTGCGTGCTGCTCTACCGCGCACCGCTCTCGGAGGCGGCGCGCGCACGGCTCAAGGTCATCCGTGCGACCGCCGATGGCTTCGAGATCGCGCGCCGCGACCTGGAGCTGCGCGGACCGGGCGAGCTCCTCGGCACGCGGCAGACCGGGCTGGCGCAGCTGCGCGTCGCGGACCTGATGCGGGATGCGGACCTCCTGCCGCGGGTGCAGGCGGCGGCCGAGCTCATCGAGTCGAGCCCGGACATCGTCGGCGCGCTGACGGCGCGCTGGCTCGGCTCCGGCGAGCGCTACGGGCGCGTCGGCTAACATAGCCGCTACACCATGTCCGCAGCCGCACCCGAGCTTTCCGCGACGCCGCCGGCACCCGAGGAGGCACCGTTCTCGTGGCGGCTCGGGCGGCGTCTCACCCAGTACGCGCGCCTCATGCGGCTCGACCGTCCGGTGGGCACGTGGCTGCTGCTCTGGCCATCGCTGTGGGCGCTGTGGGTCGCAGGCGCCGGACGGCCAAAACCCACGGTGCTCATCGTGTTCGTGCTCGGCGTCGTGGTGATGCGCGCCGCGGGTTGCGTGATCAACGACTTCGCCGACCGCGACATCGACCCCTATGTGCGGCGCACGCGCGACCGGCCGCTCGCCGCGCGGCTCGTGACCCCGGTCGAGGCGCTCGTGCTGTTCACGCTGCTGATCGCCGCGGCGCTCTACCTCGTCACGCGGCTCGATGAGTTCACCGTGAAGCTCGCCGCCATCGGCGCGCTCCTCACGGTCTCCTACCCGTTCGTCAAGCGCGTCTTCCCCATGCCGCAGCTCTACCTCGGCATCTCCTTCGGCGGCTGGGGCGTGCCGATGGCCTTCGCGGCGCAGCTCGGCGCACTGCCCCGGGTCTGCTGGGTGCTGTACATCGCCGCGGTGATCTGGGCGGCCATGTACGACACCATCTACGCCATGATCGACCGCGAGGACGACCTCAAGATCGGCGTGAAGTCGAGCGCCATCCTGTTCGCCGACCTGGACAAGCTCCTGATCGGCGCGATGCAGCTGATGATGCTGTACGCGCTCTACCTGGCGGGCGACGACATGCATTTCGGCCGCTGGTTCCGCGGCGGAGTCATCGCCGCAGCGGTGCTGTTCCTGTGGCAGCAATGGCTGATCCGCAAGCGCGATCCGGACGGGTGCCTGCGTGCCTTCGTCAACAACCAGTATGTCGGGCTCGCGATCTTCGCCGGCATCCTGCTGCAGTACGTCTACAAGAGCTGAAGGGGCGCCGTGGTCTGGAAGAATCAGTCATTCGGCCTGCGCCTCAGGTTTGCGCTCCATGGCATCGGCCACGCGCTGCGCACCGAGCACAGTGTGCAGTTTCAGGCCGGCGCTTTCGTGGCGGCACTCGTGGCGCTCGCGCTGCTGCGCCCGCGCCCGGTGTGGTGGGCGCTCACTCTGCTCGCGAGCGCGCTGGTGGTCGCGGCCGAGCTGCTGAACACCGCGCTCGAAGAGCTCGCCGATCACCTGAACCCGCAAGAGCACCCGCGGATCCGCCTGGTCAAGGACTGCGCCGCAGGAGCCGTGCTGGTGGCGGTGCTCGGGGCGCTCGGCGTGGCCCTTGCCTTCGCGGCGCAGCTGCTGCGGCCTTAGCCAATTGTCGACTTTGAGTCCCTGGTTTCGTTGACACGCGCCGCCGTGCTCGGGCATGGTCGTCCCATGAGCCACGCCTCGCCCGAGCCGCTCCGCCA
>JASHQW010000356.1 GCA_030038875.1 Gammaproteobacteria bacterium
GGCGCGCTCGCGCTGCTGCTGTTCGTCGACTACGAGGCGTGGCTGCGCGACTACGGCGCTCCCGCGGCGCCGGCCACCGAGGCCGCGAGTCCCGAGCACTCGGGCCGAGCCGCCGCGCCCGCCAGCGAGCTCGCCAACCGCGTGCCTGAAGCCTCGAACGCGGTCCCCGGCAGCGCGCCGACCCGCGCCGCAGTTCCGGCTTCGGCGGCAGCCGCCGTGCCTCAAGGCGCGGTGGCGCCCGAGACCGCGAGCGCGCCGTTGGTGCGCGTGCGCACCGACGTCCTCGAGGTCGAGATCAGCACGCGCGGCGGCACGCTCGCGCAGGCCGACCTGCTCGAGTATCCGAAGGTGAAGGGCGAGCCGGCGCCGGTGCGCCTCGAGAACGAGGACGAGCCGCGTACGCTTTACGAGCTGCAGTCGGGCCTCACCGGCGACGGCAGCGGGCCCTATCCCACCCACCTCGCGACCTTTGCGAGCGCCCAGGACCGCTATGCCCTCGATGGCGGCACGGAGCTGCGCGTGCCGCTCACCTGGCAGGGCGAGAACGGCGTCAGCGTCACCAAGACCTTCGTCTTTCACCGCGGGAGCTACCGCATCGACCTCGAATACCAGGTGCACAACGGCGGGACGACCGTGTGGCAGGCACACCCCTACGCGCAGATCCTGCGCAACGACCCGCCCACCAAGCGCTCGTATTTCAACACCGACAGCTACGCCTTCCACGGACCGGCGCTCTGGGACGGCACCAAGTACCGGCGGCTCGACGTGAGCGACGACAAGGACAGCCATCTCGCGCTCGATGTCACCGATGGCTGGATCGCCGCGCTCCAGCATTTCTTCGTGAGCGCCATCGTGCCGCCGCCCGGCGTGCCGTACCGCGTGACGCTCAATGTGTCCGGCGAGCAGTTTCTGCTTGCGGCGGCCGGCCCGATGCGCGCGATCGCATCCGGGGAGGACGCCGCGTTCAGCCAGACGCTGTTCGTCGGACCGAAGCTCCAGAGTGCGCTCGAGGCCACCGCGCCCGGGCTCGACCGCGTGACGGACTACGGGCCGCGGCTGTGGTTCCTCGCGCGGCCGCTGTTTCTCGCTCTCAACTTCGTGCACAAACTGACCGGTAACTGGGGCGTCGCGATCATTCTCGTGACTTTCTTCCTCAAGCTCCTGTTCTATCCGCTGTCGGAGGCGAGCGGCCGCTCCATGGCCAGGATGAAGACCCTGCAGCCGCGCATCAAGAACCTGCAGGAGACCTACGCCGACGACCGTGAGAAGCTCGGCCGGGCGATGATGGAGCTCTACAAGCGCGAGAAGATCAACCCGGTCGCGGGCTGTCTGCCGATCATCATCCAGATTCCGGTGTTCATCGCCTTCTACTGGGTGCTGCTCGAGAGCGCCGAGATGCGCCAGGCGCCGTTCGGGCTCTGGATCCACGATCTGTCCTCGCGCGACCCGCTGTTCATCCTGCCTGGCATCATGGCGGTGGCGATGTTCGTGCAGTACAAGTTGAATCCTGCGCCCCCCGATCCGGTGCAGGCCAAGGTGTTCATGATCATGCCGCTCGTGATGTCGGTGACCTTCGCCTTCTTTCCGGCGGGACTCGTGCTCTACTGGGTGACCAACACCGTCCTGTCGATCGCCCAGCAGTGGAACATCAACCGGCGCATCGGCGCGGCCGCGGCGAGCCGCAGTTGATGGCCCGCCTTCAGGTGGCCGGGCACTCGTCCTCGAAGCCGCCCGGTTGCTCGCTGGCCGGGGCGTCCGGCGGCGGGAAGGTCTGGCGGAAGGTGAAGGCCTCGGGGCTCGGGCCGCGCTCGCGCAGCAGCTCGAGCCTGGTCACCGCCTCCTCGATGCCCGGCCGGTGACCGCGCGGCACCCACCACAGCACCACGATCGGCTCCGTGACCGTCTCGAACCACTCGCGGCGGCGCCGCAGGATCTCGGCGTGCGCGCTGCGGTAGACGAACCGCCGCAGTGAGTCCACATCGCGCCACACCGACATGTTGAGCAGCTGATTCGGGTTCTCGAAAGGACGGAGGTCGGTCGCATCCCCGGCCTCGGTCTGCAGCCGCCACACGAAACCCGGCGCGGCGTCGGCGAGCGCATTGATGCGCGCCAGGTTGGCCACGAACTCGGCCATGACCGGCGAGTCGATGGGTCCGCGGATGAAGCCGGTGTTCAGCTGCGCAAGCTCGTAGGCGGACATGGTGCCCCTCCCTCGGTGCGAGGATACCGAAGCCGCCGGGTGGGGCGACACCGCAGGGAGCAGTGCGGTAGCCTTCAGGGGCGAGGGCGCATATGACGCGCACGGAAACCATCGTCGCCGCCGCGACGCCTCCGGGACGAGGCGGTATCGGCATCGTGCGGCTCTCGGGACCGAAGGTGCCGGAGATCGCCGCGGTGATGCTCGGGGAGCTGCCGGTCGCGAGGCACGCGACCTTCGCGCGCTTTCTCGACGCCCGGCAGCAGCCGATCGATGCGGGGCTCGCGCTGTTCTTCCCGGCGCCCGCCTCCTACACCGGCGAGCACGTGCTCGAGCTCCACGGCCACGGAGGGCCGCTCGTGATCGAGGCGCTCGTCACGCGCGCGCTCGAGCTCGGCGCGCGCCGCGCCGCGGCCGGCGAGTTCACGCAGCGCGCCTTCCTCAACGACAAGCTCGATCTCGCCCAGGCGGAGGCGATTGCGGATCTGATCGACGCGGGCTCGCGCGAGGCGGTGCGCGCCGCCATGCGCTCGCTCCAGGGGGAGTTCTCGGCGATGGTGCGCGGGCTCACGGAGGCGGTGATCGAGCTGCGCACCTACGTCGAGGCGGCGATCGATTTCCCGGAGGAGGAGATCGATTTCCTCGCCGACCGCGAGCTCGCCGAGCGCTTCCAGGCGGTGCGCGAGCACTTCGGCGGCGTGCAGGAGAGCGCGCGCCAGGGAAGGCTGCTGCGCGAAGGGATGACGGTCGTCATCGCCGGCCGCCCCAATGCCGGCAAGTCGAGCCTCTTGAACCGCCTCGCGGGCTACGACGCGGCGATCGTCACGCCGATTCCGGGCACGACGCGCGACGTCGTGCGTGAGCGGATCGCCGTCGACGGCATGCCGCTGCACGTGCTCGATACGGCGGGGCTGCGCCACGCCGGGGACCCGGTCGAGGAGGAAGGCATGCGGCGGGCGCGCGCCGAGATCGAGCGCGCCGACCGGGTGCTGTTCGTCATCGACGCGGTGGAGGATCCGGCGGCCGAGGCCTACCGCGAGGAGCGCGCGCGGCTGCCGGCGGACGTGCCGGTCACGCTGGTGTTCAACAAATGCGACCTCGCGGCGGGATTGCCGCTCGCCGACACCGTGACAGGTCCGCCGCGCCTCTACGTCTCGGCGCTCACCGGGGCGGGGATCGGGGAGCTGCGGGTGCACCTGAAGGGCTGCATGGGCTTTCAGACCGTCGAAGGCGGGGCGATCAGCGCGCGGCTGCGGCACCTCGAGTCCCTGGGGCACGCCCGCGAGCACGTCGAGGAGGCGGCGCGGCAGCTCACTGAGCGGCGCGCCGGCGAGCTCGTGGCGGAGGAGCTGCGCGCCGCGCAGCGTTCGCTCGATGA
>JASHQW010000357.1 GCA_030038875.1 Gammaproteobacteria bacterium
CGACAGCTACGTGGTCCCGCCCGCCGCGCGTGGCGCCGCGGCGGTGGTGCCGGCCACCGAGCTCGCCAGCTACGTCGTGGCGCACAGCATGTTCAGCCCGCCGGTCGCGCGCGGCAACCTCCTTTCCTCGTTCATGACGAGCGAGCCGGGAGAGGCGGGCCCGATCGCCGTCTCCACGGACAACGCACAGGATCCGCCGCGCGATGCCAAGAGCCGCGCCCAGTAGCGAGCGGCTGCGGGCACTGGCGCTCGCCTGGACGGTCGCGGCCGCCGGGGCGCTCGCCGCCCTGGGACCCTCGCGCAGCTGCGCCGGGCAGGGCGACCAGATCCGCCCGGCGCCTGCACAAACCCCGGTGCAATGGCTCGAGCGCATGAACCAGGCGCTCACGACGGGCAACTACGACGGCACCTTCTCGCACTGGCACGGCGGCACCGTCGAGATGCTGCGCATCATCCACCGCCTGCAGGACGGCCAGGTGGCCGAGCGGCTCGTATCGCTCGATGGCTCGGGGCGCGAGTTCATCCGCACCGGCGCGAGCCTCACCTGCTACCTGCCCGACCGGCGCACGGTGCTGGTGGAGCAGCGCCCGGCGCAGCAATCGCTGGTGGGCTTCCCCGCCGTCGACCCTCAGACCGCGAGCTTCTACGACATCCGCGAGGTCGCGCGCATGCGCCTCAACCGCCGCGACACTCACGTCATCTCGGTCGCGCCCCGCGATGAGTTCCGTTACGGCTATCGGCTCTGGATCGACGATTCGACGGCCATGCCGCTCAAGACGCAGCTGTGCGATACCGACGGCCGCGTGATCGAGCAGCTGGTGTTCGCGAGCCTGACGATGGCGGCGCACATTCCCGACTCCGCGTTCCGCCCCGACGTCTCGACCGACGGCTTTCAGTGGCTGCGCAACGATACGGCAGCGCCGGCCGCCGCGCCGGCTCCGGCCTCGGCATGGAGCGCGCTGCAGCTGCCGCCGGGATTTCGTCTGATGATGCGCGGCCCGCAGACGCTGCCGGGCTCGCCCGCTCCGGTCGATCACCTCGTGTTCTCCGACGGGCTCGCCTCGGTGTCGGTGTTCGTCGAGACGGGCGGCACCGCGGGCCCGGGCGAGGTCGCCGAGGTGCGTTCGGCGCGCGTCGGCTCCTCCTCGGCGTTCTCGACGACGATCAACGGCTACAAGATCACGGCCGTGGGCGAGGTTCCGCCGGCCACGGTGCGTTTCATCGCCACCCAGGTCCGGGCCGAAGAGGCGACGACGCCCGCGGCCACGCGCCGCTGAGAGCCATGCGGCCGCCCGCGGGGCCCGCTGCGCGGCTGACGCTGGTGCAGCGCCCCGACTGCGGGCTGTGCGAGCAGATGCTCCGGGAGATCGCGGCACTCGGGCGCAGTGTCGAGCTGCCGCCGCTGCAGCTCGTCGACGTCGACTCCGATCCGCAGCTCCTGCGCCGCCACGGCCTCGACGTCCCGGTGCTGCTGCTCGACGGCACGGTCGTGTGCCGGCACCGCTTCGACGCCTTCGAGCTCCTGCGGCTGCTGCGCCCGGCCCCGGGCGCACGGCCCGCGTGACGGCCGCGGCGGGGCCGACGGGCCAGAACCCGCAAAAGTCCCTATAATTCGCCCGCCGCTGGACTTGGACCACCGGCGTGGGTCCCCGGCACGGCTTCCCCGATTCATGCGGCACATACGTAACTTCTCCATCATCGCGCACGTAGATCACGGCAAATCGACGCTCGCCGACCGGTTCATCCAGCTGTGCGGGGGACTCGCCGACCGCGAGATGCACGAGCAGGTGCTCGACTCCATGGACCTGGAGCGCGAGCGCGGTATCACCATCAAGGCGCAGAGCGTCACGCTCTACTACAGCGCCCGGGACGGCGAGAGCTATCAGCTCAACATGATAGACACCCCCGGGCACGTCGACTTCTCCTACGAGGTATCGCGCTCGCTCGCCGCCTGCGACGGGGCGCTGCTGGTCGTGGACGCCTCCCAGGGTGTGGAGGCGCAGAGCGTCGCCAACTGCTACACGGCGATCGAACAGGGACTCGAGGTGCTGCCGGTCATCAACAAGATCGACCTGCCGTCGGCCGATCCCGAGCGCGTGACGCGCGAGATCGAGGAGATCATCGGCATCGAGGCGGCGGATGCGGTACGCGTGAGCGCCAAGACCGGCGATGGCGTCGCCGAGCTCATCGAGGTGCTCATCCGCCGGATTCCCGCACCGCGCGGCGACGGCGCGGCGCCGCTGCAGGCGCTCATCATCGATTCCTGGTTCGACAACTACGTGGGGGTCGTGTCGCTGGTGCGGGTGGTGAACGGGAGCTTGAAGAGCGGCGACAAGATCCGCGTGGTCTCCACCGGCCGCAGCCATCACGTCGACCGGCTCGGGCGATTCACGCCCAAGGCGGTGGTCGAGGAGGAGCTCGGCACCGGCGACGTCGGCTTCGTGGTCGCCGGTATCAAGGAGATCGACGGTGCCCCGGTCGGGGACACGATCACGCTCGAGAACCGGCCGGCGGCGGCGCCGCTCCCCGGCTTCAAGCAGATCAAGCCGCGGGTATTCGCCGGGCTCTTTCCGGTGAACTCGGAGGACTACGAGAAGTTCCGCGACGCGCTCGCGAAGCTGCGCCTCAACGACTCGGCGCTGCACTACGAGCCGGAGGTCTCCGGCGCGCTCGGTTTCGGTTTCCGCTGCGGGTTCCTCGGCCTGCTGCACATGGACATCGTGCAGGAGCGGCTCGAGCGCGAGTATGAGCTCGAGCTCGTCACCAGCGCACCCACGGTGGTCTACGAGGTGGCGGGCACCGACGGCAGCGTCGAGTACGTCGACAACCCCGCGAAGCTGCCGCCGTCGGACGAGATCGAGGAGCTGCGCGAGCCGATCATCATCGCCAATATCCTGGTGCCCCCGGAGCACGTCGGTGCGGTGCTCAAGCTCTGCAACGACAAGCGCGGCACGCAGAACAGGATGCTGTACCTCGGCACCCAGGTGTCGCTCCAGTACCAGCTGCCGCTCGCGGAAGTGGTGCTCGATTTCTTCGACCGCCTGAAGTCAGCGAGCCGCGGCTACGCCTCCTTCGACTACGAATTCAGTCATTTCCAGGCGGCGCCGCTCGTCAAGCTCGACATCCTCATCAACGGCGACAAGGTGGACGCGCTGTCGATCATCGTCCACAAGGAGAGCGCCTATCAGCGCGGCCGCGAGCTGGTCGACAAGATGCAGGAGCTCATTCCGCGGCAGATGTTCGAAGTGGCGGTGCAGGCGGCGATCGGCAGCGCCGTCATTGCGCGCGCGACCGTCAAGGCGCTGCGCAAGAACGTGCTGGCGAAGTGCTACGGCGGCGACGTCACCCGCAAGAGGAAGCTCCTCGAGAAACAGAAGGAAGGCAAGAAACGCATGAAACAGCTCGGCCACGTCGAGATCCCGCAGGAGGCGTTCCTCGCGGTGCTGCAGGTCGGACGCAAGCAGTGAGCATGACCAACCTGATGCCGCTCATCGTGCTGCTCTCCTGGCTCGCCGTGCCGGTGGGCCTGATCTGCATCGTCGATGACTGGCTGCTGCGGCCGCGGCGCCCGCCGGATGGGGCCGACGCGCCTGTCATGAAGCTGCTCTACTGGGTGCTGCCGATCCTGATCGGTGGCGGAGTGCTGCGCCTGCTGCTCGCCGAGCGGCTCGACTTCAGCGCGGTGCTGCTCCTCATCACGGTCGTGACGGGATTCGTGTGGGGGCTGGATGCGTGGCTGCTGCGACCGCGGCGCATCGCCGCCGCGCGTGCCGCCGGCCGCGACCCGGCCGCCACACCCGAGCCCGGCACGGTCGACTACGCCCGCAGCTTCTTCCCCGTGGCGCTGGTGGTGCTGGCGCTGCGCTCCTTCGTGTTCGAGCCGTTCCGCATTCCCTCGGATTCCATGATGCCGACGCTGCTCGACGGCGATTTCATCATCGTCAACAAGTACGCCTACGGACTGCGCCTGCCGGTGCTCAACCGCAAGTTCCTCTCGATCGGCGAGCCGCAGCGCGGCGACGTGGTGGTGTTCCGCTACCCGCTCGACCCCAGCACCAATTTCATCAAGCGCCTGGTGGGGCTGCCGGGGGATCACGTCGAGGTGCGTGACAACCGCATCGTCATCAACGGCAAACCCGTGCCCTTCGTCCTCGACGGCAAATACGACGACGGCTGCTACGTGAATATGTCGCGGGCCGAGGAGCAGCTTGGCGCTCACGAGCACCAGGCGATATTCTGTCCGGTGGCCATTGACCGGGCGCCGCTGCTGCCCGCCTGCAACCGCAGCGGCCTGCGCGGTTACGTCTGCGGCGACGAGGATGCCCCGGGGTTCCTGCGGACCGCGGCGTGGGCCGGCGAGGTGCCCGCGGGACAGTATCTGATGATGGGCGACAACCGCGACAACAGCGACGACGGGCGTTCCTGGGGCTTCGTGCCCGAGGAGAACCTGGTCGGCAAGGCGACCCGGATCTGGTTCAATTGGGATCCGCACCGCGCAGGGGGCCCCATATGGGGCCGCATCGGCACGGCGATCCACTGAGGGGAGTTGCTGCGATGCGCTTTAGACAAAGGGGCGTGACCTTCATCGGCTGGCTGTTTTTGCTGGCGCCGATGGTGGTGGTCGGCTACGCCGCCGTCCGCCTGGCACCCGTGTACCTCAACTATATGAAGGTCGTACGGGCCCTCAACCTGGTGGCGAGCGATGCCTCCGGCAACGCCGATCCGAAGTCCATCCGCACCACTATCGAAAAGCACTTCGAGATTGACATGGTGGACTATCCCACCTCCAAGGACATCAAGGTCACGAGGAACGGGAATGGGTGGGACGTGGAGGCCTCGTACGACGATGAGGCGCCGCTCTTTGCCAACATCTCCCTGCACGTGGTCTTCGACAAGACCGTGCACGCCGGCGGGGGCGGGCCGTAGCAGTGCGGGAGCGCGCGCGGACGACATGACCGCCGCCGACGGCGAGCAGGCGCGCTGGCTGCGCAGGGCGCTCGACTACGAGCCGCGCGACGCCGCACTGTTCGCCGCGGCGCTCACCCACCGCAGCGCCGCGGGTCCCAACAACGAGCGGCTGGAGTTTCTCGGCGACGCGGTGCTCAACCTCGTCATAGCCGATCTTCTCTATCGCAGCTTCCCGCGCGCCACCGAGGGGGACCTGAGCCGCCTGCGCGCGCGTGTCGTGAGCCGCGAGCCGCTCGCCGAAGTGGCCGCGGAGCTGAGGCTCGGCGAGGTTCTGCAGCTCGGCTCTGGGGAGCTGAAGAGCGGCGGCTTTCGTCGCCAGTCGATCCTGGCCGATGCGCTCGAGGCGCTGTGCGGCGCGCTGTTTCTCGATGGGGGCCTGGCCGCCGCCGCGGTGGTGATCACGCGCTTTCTCGGGCCACGCATCGCCGCGCTCCCCGATCCGGCGTCGCTCAAGGACGCCAAGACTCGACTGCAGGAGTATCTGCAGGCGCGCAGTCTCACGCGGCCGCACTACCAGGTGGAGCGCGTCGAAGGCGAGGCTCACGAGCAGACCTTTCGCGTCAGCTGCGAGGTCGCAGCTCTCGGGCGTCGGGTGCACGGCGGCGGCTCGAGCCGCCGGCGCGCCGAGCAGGAGGCCGCCGCGCGCATGCTGCGCGCGATCGGAGCGGACGCGGCCGCGGACCGGCAGCCGTGAGCGCGCTGGCGCCCGCGCCCTTCCGCAGCGGCTTCGCCGCGCTCGTCGGGCGGCCGAACGTCGGCAAGTCGACGCTCCTCAACGCCCTGATCGGCGAGAAGCTCAGCATCGTCACGCCGCGGCCGCAGACCACCCGCCACCGCATCCTCGGCATCGCCAACCTTCCCGCGGCGCAGATCGCCTTCGTGGACACGCCGGGGCTGCACCGCGAGGGTAAGCGCGCGCTCAACAAGGCGATGAACCGCACGGCGGCAGCGGCGCTCGAGGACGCGGACGTGGTGGTGCTGGTGGTCGAGGCCTTAG
>JASHQW010000358.1 GCA_030038875.1 Gammaproteobacteria bacterium
GAGGGCCTGCGGCGGCCCAACTTAGCGGATCGAGGCATTGATGCCATGTGCGGAATCGTCGGAGCGGTCGCTGAGCGCAACATCGTCCCCATCCTGATGGAGGGCCTGCGGCGGCTCGAGTATCGCGGCTACGACTCGGCCGGCATCGCGGTGCTGAACGGCACGCAACACCTCACGCGGCTGCGCGCCGTCGGCAAGGTGCGCATGCTCGATGAGGCGCTCGCTCACCACCCGACCACCGGCAAGATCGGCATCGCCCATACGCGCTGGGCGACCCACGGCGTCCCGAGCGAGCGCAACGCCCATCCGCACATCTCGCGCGACGGCATCGCCATCGTCCACAACGGCATCATCGAGAACCACGAGGAGCTGCGCGCGGACCTCGAGCGCCGTGGCTACCAGTTCTCCTCCGAGACCGACACCGAGGTGATCGCGCACCGCGTGCACTATCACCTGCAGAGCGTGCACGACCTGTTCAAGGCGGTGCGCGCCACCGTCGCCGAGCTCGAGGGCGCCTACGCGCTGGTCGTGGTGAGCGAGCACGATCCGGAGCGGCTGATCCTCGCCCGCGAGGGCTGCCCGGTGGTGGTGGGTCTCGGGGTGGATGAGAATTTCGTGGCCTCGGACGTCGCGGCGCTGCTGCCGGTGACACGCCGCTTCATCTTCCTCGAGGAAGGCGACGTCGCCGAGGTGCGGCGCACCGCCGTGAGCGTCATCGACCGCAACGGCGCCTGCGTCGAGCGGCCGGTGCGCGAGAGCGAGCTGTCGGCGGATGCGGCCGAGAAGGGCCCGTTCGCGCACTACATGCTCAAGGAAATTCACGAGCAGCCGCGCGCGGTCGCCAACACGCTGCAGGAGCGGGTCGCCAACGGGCGCCTCCTCGAGGCGGCCTTCGGCCCGGCGGCCACCGAGGTCCTGAAGCGCACCCGCAACGTGCACATCGTCGCCTGCGGCACGAGCTATCACGCTGCCTGCGTGGCGCGTTACTTCATCGAGCAGATCGCCAAGGTGCCGTGCGCGGTCGACATCGCGAGCGAGTACCGTTATCGCAGTCCCCTGGTGCCGCCGGACTCGCTGTTCGTCACCATCTCGCAGTCGGGCGAGACCGCGGACACGCTGGCGGCGCTGCGGCTCGCCAGGCAGTCGGGCTATCTCTCGCAGCTCGCGATCTGCAACGTGCCGGAGAGCAGCCTGGTGCGCGAGTCGGAGCTCGTCATGCTGACGCGCGCGGGGCCGGAGATCGGCGTGGCTTCCACCAAAGCGTTCAGCACGCAGCTCGCCGCGCTCGGCATGCTGGTCGTGGCGCTCGCCCGGCACCGCGGCGCGGATCCCGAGCGCGAGCGCGGGCTGGTCACGCGCCTCATCGAGCTGCCTTCCCTCATCGAGAAGACGCTGCAGCTCGACCCGGTGATCCGCCGTCTCGCCGAAGAGCGCTTCGCCTCCAAGCACCATGCGCTGTTCCTCGGGCGCGGCGCGCTCTATCCGATTGCCATGGAGGGGGCGCTGAAGCTCAAGGAAATCTCCTACATTCACGCCGAGGCCTACCCGGCCGGCGAGCTCAAGCACGGGCCGCTCGCCCTGGTGGACGCCGACATGCCGGTGGTCGCGGTCGCACCCAACAACGACCTGCTCGAGAAGCTCAAGTCCAACCTCATGGAGGTGCGCGCGCGCGGTGGCGAGCTGATCGTATTCGCCGACCCCGAGGCCGGCATCAGCGCGAGCGACGGCGTCACGGTCATCGAGATGCCGAAGCATGTCACGTATGTGCAGGCACCCGTGGTTTACACGATTCCACTGCAGCTACTCGCCTACCACGCGGCGATCCTGCGCGGCACCGACGTCGATCAGCCGCGCAACCTCGCCAAGAGCGTCACGGTGGAATAGCGCAGACGGTTGTGTGAACCGCGACCCCGGAAACCTCTTCCGGCTCAATGCGAACATCCGTCCCGCGGCGTGACTGCGGCTGCGGACGGAGCGGCGTACTTTAGGGGAATCGCAGCCCTCAAGTGCCCCGGCGCAAACGACGGGTTACCTTGATAGGCTGCGCTCGATTGCGCTCACCCAGCGATTGACGGCGCTCGGGCTCGTTTCGACGCAGGACGAAGTCTCGTACGTTCTGGCCTGCTGCTCAATTTCGTACAGGATGCGGGAGCTGCCGTGCTTCCTGATCAAACCGAGGCCATATTCGCTGGAGGCGATCCGCTGACAGATCGCGTGCTTCACTGCTTGGGAACCGCACATCTGTGAGTCTCCTCAGTGGTCGTCGAGCCTTCTACGTTAGGAAGCGGCACGCTCGTCCAAAAATGGAGCCGCTGAAAGCAAACGACCGCACGATTTCATGCGGCTGTGAAATGCGTCTCAGCGACATTTTACATCGGCCGATTCCACGGCGAAGGGCAGCTTTGGTCTGGTCGGGCCTGAGGATCTCGGAGCAATGCCTCGTACGAAACGCCATCTACCGACCTACTCAGCGGATGAATGCCTCGAGCAGCGCACCGCGCTCAGACTTGTTGGACGCAAGTAAGACATGCACAGTCGTGCCCGGTGACAACTGGTTGACAAGCCAGTCATTCATGCAGCAGGCAACGGTCTCCGTGCGTCCGCTGCCTGGTGCCTGGTGAGCCACGTACACATCAGCGGGGCTGCTTCCCGGCCAACCAGGCCAAGTGCCGGCACTGCGTTTCTTCACAAAGATGATGTTGCCCTGAACCAAGAACCCCCTCTTATAAAGGCGCCGGGCACGCATGACCTCGCGGAGTTGAGGAAAATACATGGGCGACAACACGAGTAGAAAAAATACAGGGAAGATCATGAACAGGAACACCGGTGGCTCATTCGCATCACCCCCTGCGACAGCGTTCACGGCTGGATCTCTGGTTAGAAAGCGAACCTCGATCGGATCCCCCACTTGCGCAGAATAGTACGGAGAATCCTCACAGACCATGCTTGCGCCGCGGAACACACTGCCGTCTTGCGTCGAGAAGGCGTATACGATGCGATGTCCGCCGGAGTTTCTGCAGCCCGACACATCCCCTACGGAGAGCACGCGGCCCTGCGCAGTATGGCTTGGTCCCAACCCGAGTTTCGCTTTTGGATCAGCGCTCATGATCGAGAGCGGAAAGATGGCAAAGAGAACAACGAGCCCGATCAACAGGATTGCCGTAGACCTAGGAATGGCAGCGCTGAGCCGCATTCCCGGCAAGACGCCCGCGCGGGGTGGTTGGGCGGGAATGCCTGCGAGCTCATCATCAAACATATGGGTGTGGTCTTCCTTGCTTACCAAGCATTCGCATTCTACCTGACGCAGACACGTAGCTTGCCATGTGCACCGGGGAGGGATTTACCATCAGCGCGCGGTTGGCAGCGAGTGGACAACTTCGGCCCAATTGGAGACGTTCAATTGCGGGGCTTACCATGCGCAAAGCGGACGGCGCGCTGTCATGAAGACCTTGCTGAACTCGTAAGTGGACATGGCGACATTGGAGATCTACGTCTCCACCGACATCGAGACCGACGGCCCGACGCCGGGCAAGCATTCAATGCTGAGTTTCGGCTCGGCGGCGTTCAGTCATCAAGGGCAGCTTGTGTCCACCTTCACCGCGAACCTGAAATTGCTGCCCGAGGCGACGCAGAACCCCGACACGATGAAATGGTGGGCCACGCAACGGGAAGCGTGGGCAAAAGCGCGTGAGAACATGCGAGATCCGAAGTCTGCGATGCCTGACTACGTCGCGTGGCTGAAGGGACTACCAGGGAAGCCGGTATTCGTCGCCTACCCCGTCGCCTTCGACTTCTCGTTCATGTACTGGTATTTGCAGAATTTCGCTGCGGAAAATCCTTTCGGGTATTCGGCGCTCGACATCAAGACCTACGCGATGGCTATGCTGAAGAGTGGTTATCGCGAAGCGTCGAAGCAGCGCATGCCGCGCCGCTGGTTCAAGGAATTGCCGCACACCCACGTCGCGCTCGACGACGCCCTGGAGCAGGGTTATTTGTTTTGCAACATGCTCGCCGAGAACCGGCGAGGAACCTCGTGAACCCGCCGCCCGCCGTCGCACGAGGGGCTTGTCCCGCTGGCGTGTTTGAAACGGACCCGGGCAAACTCGAGGAGTCGTTCGAGAGGCAGCGCTCGATCACTCGGGACTCACACGGCATGCCTGGCGCCTCCGGGACCGCCGGAAGGCGAGCTGTTCAAAGAACTACCCGCCTACAAGAAACTCCATCCGCACTAGCACCGCGAGCGCTTTCGGGCCAGGAGCTGCCGCTCCGGGCTGCCACTTGGGCTTCCCAAGAGCGGCCAACCACTGCGGTAGCGTCGGTGTCCAGGAACCGGAAGCTCGATGCTCGGCGAGCACTTCAAAGATCGGCGGTGAAGCCTATCCCACGCCGCTTCGGGGTCGGCGCATTCGTGAGGGCGCGGGCCTGTACCTTACGGGCGAGGTCCCTGTTCGAGCTCAGCAGTTCGCGAAGCTTCAGGAACGCGCGCACGACATAGACTGTCATCGGCACGGGGACTGCGCAAAACAGTCGCAGCCATGATGGCGCCGTGCTCAGTGAAGGCGAGTGGCAGCTTACGCATCGTCCCTTTCCGAGAACGAACGGCCTCGCATCG
Organism: Gammaproteobacteria bacterium; assembly: GCA_030038875.1. Taxonomy (GTDB): domain Bacteria; phylum Pseudomonadota; class Gammaproteobacteria; order Steroidobacterales; family Steroidobacteraceae; genus 13-2-20CM-66-19. Next base: position 4,613 of record JASHQW010000358.1, read on the forward strand.
TAATGCGCCCCTACGGGCGCGGCCCCGACGCGGCAAGAATTGTGAGGCTATTCACGGCCTTGCGGCCGAGAAGAGGAACCCGGGTTTCAGAGAGACCGCTGAGGCTAGAGTCCGGCCTCACCCTGCCGGTCGAGCACCGCCCGCACGTAGCTCCGGGGCTGCCGCGCCGCCTCGGCGGTGAGAGTCACGGCCAGCTCGTAGCCGCACCAGTCGGTGATGAAGCCCTTGAAGAGCTCGCGGATCCGCGCCTCTTCGTGGCGGCGCGCGGCGAAATCGAGAACCGCGGCCGCGCGCATCAATGTGACCGGAGCTTGCCGCGCGGGACCTCGGGGAGGTGGCTGAGCCAGTTGCTCGCACCGCCGGTGAAGAGTACCGGTACGCGGCGTGCGCGAGTCGGAGCGGCCACGGAGATCAGCCTGAGCTCGAGATTGATCCGCATCATCTCTTGCCAGCTGGCAGTGCGCTTGGTCATGGTCTGTCTCCTTCCTGGGGACGATTCGAGCAGGATCCTGTGCGTTTAAAGGATGCGACTCCCGCCCCGGACTGTCCGTGATGTCCATGCGGACCTGCTTCTAATAATCTCCTTGATGCGCCGCACGCGTGACAGGATTGGCAGAAATGACCGTGACCCGCACCGCATCGGCCGCGGATCTGCTCGCCGGACTTTCCATCGCGGGGCTCCTGGTGCCCGAAGCGGTCGCCTACTCGCACCTCGCCGGCCTCCCGCCGCAGGCCGGCGTGATCGCGCTCTTCGCCGGGCTCATCTGCTACGGCCTGATCGGCCGCAGCCGCTTCGCGGTCGTATCGGCGACCTCCTCCTCCGCCGCGGTGCTCGCTTCGGCGCTGCTCGCGCTCGGCGCCAGCGGCGCGCAGCGCGCCGCCCTCGCCTCCCTGCTGGTGGTGGGTGCGGGCGTGGCCTTCGCGCTCTCCGGGGCGCTCAGGCTCGGGGCGATTTCGAACCTGATCGCGCGCCCGGTGCTGCGCGGCTATGCCTTCGGCCTGGCACTCGTCATCGTCGTCAAGCAGTGGCCGACGATGACCGGCCTGCACGCCACGGCCAGCGGCTTCTTCACGCTGCTCCTCGAGATTCTGCGCGGCATCGGCGCCTGGCAGGCGCCCGCGCTCGGCTGCGGGCTCGCGGCGCTCGTCGGTCTCTTCGCGCTCGAGCGCGTGCGCCGTGTGCCCGGAGCGCTCGTGGTGATCGTCGCCGGCATCCTCGCCGCGCCCTGGCTGAGCCTCCACGGGGTGGCGCTCACCGGTCCTATCGACCTCACCCCCGCGCTGCCGCACTTCGCGCTGCCGGAGGGCTCGCGCGCCCTGCAGCTCGCGGAGTTCTCCCTGGCGCTGATGTTCATCCTGTATGCCGAGTCCTATAGCTCGATCCGCACCTTCGCCCTGAAGCACGACGACGCCGTGCAGCCGAACCGCGATCTCTTCGCGCTCGGTGTCGCCAATGCGGTCGCGGGACTGCTGCAGGGCACCCCGGTGGCCGCGGGCTACTCGGCAACGTCCGCCAACGAGGCCGCGGGCGCCGAGTCGCGCTACGCGGGCCTGATCGCGGCCGCGGCGGTGTTGCTCTCGGTGGCGTTGTTCCTGCG
>JASHQW010000359.1 GCA_030038875.1 Gammaproteobacteria bacterium
GCCGCCGCCTGATCGCTCCCCGATGCGCAGCCGGCAAAAACCCGTGCGCCGACCTTGCCACGGAGTGCTCGGCTGCTGAGCTGATCGGGACTCCTGCGCATCGAGCCCCGCTTTTTGCCGGCGGCCAACGGAGTAATGTCCGCGGAAATCGCAGGCGGCAAAAGCGCCGCAGGCGACTTTTCCCCAATCAGACTAGGTCAGCTCCCGCCAGCGATGGCAGGCGACGCGGCCGCCCCCGCCGGTCTCTTGCCACTCGGGCACACGCTCCGCGCATACCTCAAGGGCGTGCGGGCAGCGGGTGCGGTACACGCAGCCGCTCGGCGGCGCGAGCGGCGACGGCGACTCGCCCGGCCGGGTGCGCGCGAGGCGCGCCGGCTGGACCTCGGGGTCGGCGACCGGCACAGCCGCGAGGAGCTCGCGCGTGTAGGGATGCTGCGGGCGAGCGTAGAGGTCCTGCGAGCGCGCGAGCTCCATCATGTTTCCCAGGTACAGCACCAGGACGCGCTCGCACAACCGCTGCACCACTGCGAGATTGTGGCTCACGAAGAGAAGGCTCATCCCCGACTCGCGCCGCAGCCCCTCGAGGAGCGCGAGGATCTCCCGCTGTGTCGGCCCGTCGAGGGCGCTCAGGGGCTCGTCGCACACCAGGAGGCGGGGCTTCAGGATCATCGCGCGTGCGATGCCGACCCGCTGACACTGCCCGCCGGAGAGCTCGTGGGGGTAACGGCCGGAGAGCTCGGCACCGAGCTCCACCCGACGCAGCATTGCCGCGATGATTTCCGCGCGCGCCGCAGGATCGAGCCCGCGCGCGTGCACGAGGAGCGGCTCACCGACGATCTCGCGCACGGTCATGCGCGGATCGAGGGCGCCCAGAGGATCCTGGAAGACGATCTGCAGCTCGCCGCGCAAAGCACGCAGCTCACGCGAGCTGAGCGCGCGCAGCTCCCGGCCCATCCATACGACCTCTCCGGCCGCGGGGCGCAGCAGCCCGAGTACGGCCCGTGCCAGGGTCGATTTCCCGCCCCCCGACTCGCCCACGACGCCGAGCGCCTCGCCCGCGGCGAGCTCGAAGCCGACGCCGCGGAGGGCCGTCAGGTGCGCCGGCGATTTGAGCCAGCCACGACTGACCGCGAACTCGACATCGAGGCCCGAGATCGCGAGCGCTGCGCCGCCGGTCGCGTAGGTGCGCGCCGGCGCGAGGCCCGCCGGCGGCGCAGCCGCGCGCAGCAGCTCGCGCGTATAGGGCTCGCGCGGCGACTTGAGAATCGCGGTCGCCGAAGCGGCCTCGACCACGCGTCCCGCCCGCATGACCGCCACGCGGTCGGCGACCCCGGCTACCGCCCCCATGTCATGGGTGATGAGCACCATCGCCATCGAGCGCTCGCGCTTCAATTCCGCGAGCAGCGCGAGGATCTGCGCCTGCACGGTCACATCGAGCGCCGTGGTCGGCTCGTCCGCGATGAGGAGCTGCGGCCCGCAGGCGAGCGCGATCGCGATCATGACGCGCTGGCGCATGCCGCCCGAAAGCTGGTACGGGTACTCGCGCATGCGCCGCACCGGGTCGCTGAGCTGCACGCGCTCGAGAAGCTCGAGCGCGCGGGCGCGCGCCGCCGCGCGCGGCAGATGCAGGTGCCGCACCATGACTTCGGCCACCTGCTCGCCGACCGCAAGATGCGGGGTGAGCGAGGTCATCGGGTCCTGGAACACCATGCCGATGCCCGAGCCGCGCACCCGATCGAGCGCCGCGGAGCCAAGCCCGAGGAGCTCGGTGCCGGCGAAGCGCGCGCTCCCGGCGGCGTGGCCGTTCGCCGCGAGCAGCCCCATGACGGCGAGGAACGCCTGGCTCTTGCCGGCGCCCGACTCGCCGACGATCCCTAAGCATTCGCCGGGCGCCACCGAGAGTGAGAGAGCGTCGACGGCGGTCACCGCGCCCGCCGGGGTCGCGAAGGTGACCGTGAGCCGGTCGAGCGTGAGCACCGCGTGCGCCGCGGTTGCTGCTGCGCCTTCAGCGCTCACGTGGGTCGAGGGCATCGCGCAGGCCGTCGCCGAGGAGATTGAGGCACCCGAGCAGCAGCACCAGAAAAGCCGCCGGCACGAGCAGCATCCACGGCGCCGACTCCATTTCCTGCGCCCCCGCGTTGATGAGATTGCCGAGGCTCGCGTGCGGCTCCTGCACACCGAGGCCGAGGAACGAGAGGAAACTCTCGAAGAGAATCATCTGCGGCACGGTGAGAGTCGCGTAGACCACCACCGTGCCGGCGAGGTTCGGCAGGATGTGCCGCACGAGAATCCCCGCCGTCGGGACCCCGGTGGCGCGCGCCGCCTCGATGAACTCGCGACGCTTCAGCTGCAGCGTCTGGCCGTGCACGATGCGCGCCGTGGTCAGCCAGCCGACTGCGGCGATGGCGATCAGCAGTACGGCGATGCTGCCGCGGCCGATCACGGTGCTCAGGATGATCACGATGAAGAGATACGGCAGCGAGTAGAGCACGTCGACGAAGCGCATCATCCCTTCCTCGGTCCGCCCGCCGACCAGGCCCGCGAGCGCGCCCCACGCGAGCCCAATTCCGACGCTGATGGCGCTGGCGAGCAGGCTGATCAGGAGCGAGAGCCGCACACCGTAGAGCGTCCGCACGAACAGATCCCGCCCCAGGCGGTCGGTGCCGAACCAGTGCGCGGCCGTGAGCCCCGGCGGCTGCGCGAGGTGGCGCCAGTCGAGACTGTCGTAGCCCCAAGGGCTCGCCGGCGGCGCGAGCAGCGCGAGCAGCGTCAGCGCGGCGAGCAGCACCAGCGCGGCGCGCGCCGCGCGCTTCGCGCCCAAACGCCGCGCGGCATCGCGCCACAGCCCGCGCCCCGCCGCGGCCGCCTCATTCACGCCGGGCTCCCGGATCGAGCCAGCCGTAAACCAGGTCGGCGGTGAGGTTGCAGCCGAGCGTGAGGGCGGCGTAGACGATGACCATGCCCATGACGAGCGGGTAATCGCGGTCGATAGCGCCCTGCACGAGGTAACGGCCGCTGCCTGGCAAGCCGAACACCGTCTCGATGACCAGCGACCCGGTGACCACGAAGGCCACGGCGGGACCCAGGTAGCTGACCGCCGGGAGCAGCGCCGGGCGCAGTGCGTGGTGCCACAGCACGCGCGCGCCACCCAGGCCGCGCGCACGCGCGCTGCGCACGTAGTTGGTGCGCAGCACCTCGAGGAGGCTCGCGCGTGTCAGCCGTGCGAGATAGGCGGCGACCGGGAGCGCCAGCGTCACGACCGGCAGCACGAGATAACGGGGCGCGCCCCGCTCCCAGCCCGCCACCGGCAGCCAGTGCAGATGCAGCCCGAAGAGCAGGGCGAGGGCGGGACCCGTGACGAAGGTCGGCAGCGCGATGCCGAGCGCGGCCAGCGCCGTGAGCGCGTAGTCGGTGGCGCCGCCGCGCGCGAGTGCCGCGGCGATCCCGGCGGGGATCCCCACCAGGATCGCGAGCAGCACCGCCGCGAGCCCGAGCGTCGCGCTCAGCGGCAGCCCCTGCCCGATGAGCTCACCGACGGTGAAATCCCGCTGGCTGAGCGAGGGCCCGAAGTCGCCGCGCGCCAGCGCACCGAGATAGTGCGCGTACTGCACGGCGAGCGGCCGGTCGAGCCCGTAGACGCGATCGAGATTCGCCCGCACCGCGGGGGTGAGCGTCTGCTCCTGATCGAAGGGACCCCCGGGGGCGAGCCGCTGCAGCGCGAATGACAGCGTGATAATGACGAGGAGGGTTGGAACGGCAACGGCGATGCGACGCAGCGCGTAGCTCAGCATGGCCGCCGACTTTGGGGGCGCGCGCGCAATCCGTCAACGCCGTGGCGTCTCCCGGCAACAACACGCGGCGCTGCCCGCTATACTGCAAGGCTTATGAAACGCATCCTGGTCGGTATCAAGCGCGTCGTCGACTTCAACGTCCGCATCCGGGTCAAGCCCGACGGCAGCGGCGTGGTCACCGACGGCGTCAAGATGAGTGTCAACCCCTTCGACGAGATCGCCCTCGAGGAGGCGCTGCGCATCAAGGAGCGGGGCGGGGCCGAGGAAGTGATCGTCGCGACCGTAGGTCCCGCGGACACGCAGCAGCAGCTGCGCAGTGCGCTGGCGATGGGAGCGGACCGCGCGCTGCACGTGCAGGCGGACGGCGTCATCGAGCCGCTCGTCGCCGCGCGCGCGCTCCTGAAGCTGATCGAGCGCGAACAGCCCTTCCTCGTGATCCTCGGCAAGCAGGCCATCGACGACGACAACGGCCAGACCGGCCAGGTGCTGGCGGCGCTGTGGAATCGTCCGCAGGCCACCTACGCATCCAAACTCGAGCTCGTCTCCGACACCACTGCGCGCGTGACGCGCGAGGTCGACGCCGGGCTCGAGACGCTCGAGATCGACCTGCCCGCGGTCGTCACGACCGACCTGCGCCTCAATGAGCCCCGCTACGTGAAGCTTCCGGACATCATGAAGGCGAAGAAGAAGCCGCTCGAGACGCTGAGCCTCGCCGCCCTCGGCGTCGAGCAGCGCCAGCAGCTGAAGCTCGTGCGCTTCGAGCCGCCGCCGCAGCGGCAGAAAGGCATCCGGGTGAAGGACGCCGCGGAGCTGGTCGCGCAGCTGAAGAAGAAGGGGCTCCTGTGACGCCTAAGATCCTCATCGTCGCCGAGCACGACGGCGCGAAGCTCAACGTCAGTACCGCCAAGTGCGTGAGCTGCGCGCGCACGCTGCCGGACGCGGAAATCACCATTGCCGTGTGCGCCGCCGACCCCGACGCCGTCGCGGCGCAGGCGGCGCAGCTCGCCGGCGTCGCCCGCGTGCTCACGGCGGCGAATCCGGCCAACACGCACGCGCTCGCCGCGGTGCTCGCGCCGCAGATCGCCACGCTCGCCGGCCCCTACACCCACGTGCTCGGGCCCTCGACCACTTACGGCAAGGACCTGATGGCCCGCATCGCCGGGTTCCTCGGCGCACCGCAGGTGAGCGACATCATGGCCATCGAGAGCCCGACGCGCTTCCGCCGTCCGGTCTACGCCGGAAATGCCATCCTCACCGTAGAGGCCGAGGGTGGCGTAAAGGTCGTCGGCACGGTCCGTATGGCCTCGTTCGAGGCCGCCGGCGGCGGCGGCTCGGCCGCCGTCGAGAAGGCGGCGGTGTCGGTGGAGCTCCCCGCTCACACGCGCTTCATCTCGGTGTCGGCGGCCAAGAGCGACCGGCCGGACCTTCAGACCGCCGCGCGGGTGATTTCCGGCGGCCGGGCGCTCGGCAGCGCGGAGGGCTTCAAGCTCCTTTACAGCCTCGCCAACAGGCTGGGCGCGGCGGTCGGCGCCTCGCGCGCGGCGGTCGATGCGGGCTATGCGCCGAACGAGATGCAGGTGGGACAGACCGGCAAGATCATCGCGCCGGAGCTGTACGTCGCGGTGGGCATCTCGGGCGCGATCCAGCACCTTACCGGCATCAAGGACGCGCGCACTATCGTCGCCATCAACAAGGACGGCGAAGCGCCGATTTTCGAGGTGGCGGATTTCGGGCTCGTCGGGGATCTCTTTCAGATCATCCCCGAGATAGAGAAACTAGTGAGCTAGACATCATGGCCCGCCGTGAACAGGCGGGCCTCCAAGGTTGAGGAAAGCAAGA
>JASHQW010000360.1 GCA_030038875.1 Gammaproteobacteria bacterium
CCAGTGCGCCGCGCGATTCTTTATCGTGAAACAACGCCGGCTTGCCAAACGAGGGCGCTTCCGCGAGTCGGATGTTGCGCGGGATGACCGTACGGAACACCTTGTCGCCGAAGTACCCGATCAGCTGGCTGCTCACCTCGTTGGCGAGATTATTGCGCGGGTCGAACAGCGTGCGCAGCACGCCCTCGATGACGAGCCCCGGATTGACCGCCTCGCGGATCTGCTCCACGGTCGCGAGCAGAGCCGTGAGGCCCTCGAGCGCGTAATACTCGCACTGCATCGGGATGAGGACGCTGTCGGCGGCCACCAGAGCGTTCACGGTGAGCATGTTGAGCGCCGGCGGGCAGTCGATGAAAATGACGTCGAAGGCGTCGCGCTGCGGCTGCAGCGCGTGGCGGAGCTTGGTTTCGCGCCCGATCGGCAGCGTCATCAGGCGCACTTCCGCCGCCGTTAGCTCCTGGTTGGCCGGCAGCAGCATGAAGCCGCCGTCGTTTACCGTGACCAGCGCGGATTTCAGGTCCGACTCCCCGAGCAGCACGTTGCAGACGCTGCGCTCGAGCTGGGCCTTGTCGATCCCGCTGCCCATCGTGGCGTTGCCCTGCGGATCCATGTCGATCAGCAGCACGCGCCGGCGGGTGGCGGCGAGCGAGGCGGCGAGATTGACCGCGGTGGTGGTCTTGCCGACGCCGCCCTTCTGGTTCGCGATGGCAATGACCCGATTCATGGGGCGACAGTGTACTTCACCGCCGCCCGTGCGCTTCCCCTGCTGTCCGGTGTTTACGCGTGGCGACAGTGCGGGCGGGCCCCGCGGCGCTTGCCGGCCCCGGCCGGGTGCGCTTCAGGCCACCAGGCGCCGGGGTTCGCGGCCGTGACTCAGGCGCTCGCGCGCCATCTGGTCGGCGATCTCGTTGGTGGTGCGGTTCTCATGGCGGGCGCGCTCGAAGATCTCGGTGAGGCGCGCGGGGATCCCCTGGATGTCCTCGATGACCTGCGCCTCGGTGCCGCCATAGTACTCGCGCGCCACGCTGATGATGCCGCCGGCGTTGATCACGTAGTCCGGCGCGTAAAGGACACCCGCGGCGCGCAGCGCCTCGCCGTCCGCATCCCTCGCCAGCTGGTTGTTGGCGGCGCCCGCGACCACCGGCGCCTTGAGCCCCGCGATCGAGCGGGTGTTGAGAATCGCCCCGAGCGCGCAGGGAGCGAGCACGTCGGCCTCGACCTCGAGCACCTGTACGGCGGGAACCGGCGCCGCCTTGAACTCATCGCACGCACGCTCGACGGCCCGCGGCTGCACGTCGGCGACCTTGAGCCGCGCGCCGGCGGCCGAGAGCAGGCCGCACAGGTGATAGCCGACGCCGCCCGCACCCTGCACGGCGACCGTGAGTCCCGCGAGATCGGCGCGGCCGAGCCGGAACTTCACCGCCGCCTGGATGCCGAGGAAGACGCCGAGCGCGGTCTTCGGCGCCGGATCGCCGCCGGCCTCGCCGGGCGAACGGCCGAGTCCGGATACGTACCGGGTGACGCGGGCCACGTGGGCCATGTCGGCGGTGGTCGTGCCGACATCCTCGGCCGTGACGTAGCGCCCGCGCAGCGAGTCGACCATCCGGCCGAAGGCAGCGAAGAGCTCGGGGGTCTTGACGGTGCGCGCATCGCCGATGATGACGGCCTTGCCGCCGCCGAAGGGCAGGCCCGCCATGGCGTTCTTGTAGCTCATGCTGCGCGAGAGGCGCAGCACATCCGCGACGGCCTCCGTGGTGGTCGCGTACGGCCATATGCGGCAGCCGCCCGCGGCGGGCCCGAGCACGGTCGAATGAATGGCGATGATGGCGCGCAGCCTGCTTTGCGCGTCGTGCCCGAAGATCACGAGCTCGTGGCCGTCGAATTCCCGCATGTCGAAAACTTCCATGCCCGCCTCCCGCCTCCGGCTTTCCTGTAACCGGTCAGCCTACGCGGCAGGGCTGGAAGACTTATCACAAAAGTTGCTAAAAGAGTCCTATTAATGAAATATACGTGTCAAAAATTAGCTGGACCGTGATACGGTTGTTGCATACTGATCTGACCCGCGGTGACCTGCGAATCCTCGATCTCCTCCAGGAGCACGGGGATCTCTCGGCGGCCGAGATTGGCGAGCGCCTCGGGATGAGCGCCTCGACCTGCTGGCGGCGTATCAGCCGCCTCACGGAGCTCGGTGTCATCAAGCGCCGCGTGGCCCTGCTCGAGCGCGAGAAGGTGGGGCTTTCCGTCATGGTGTTCTCGCACGTGAAGCTCTCGGGTCACGGCCGCGACGCGCTCCTCAGGTTCGAGCAGGCGGTGCGCGCGCACCCCGAGATCCTCGAGTGCTACACCCTGATGGGCGAGACCGACTTCCTGCTGCGCATCGTGTGCCGCGACATCAAGGCGTACGAGGCGTTCTTCCTCGACCACCTGTCGCGCTTTCCCGGCGTGCAGTCGGTCAACTCCTCGATCGCGCTCGCGGTCATCAAGGAGACGACGGCGCTGCCGCTGCATCTGCACGCCAGCTGAGCGTAGGTGGTGCCCAAAATGAATCGATCCCTCAATGGTTCGAAAAGTGTCTAACCAGGGCTCCTTGAGGCCCTCTACAGGGGTCCTAGGAGGCAAATCAGATGACTTTCGAACAATCGCGCTCGGAAGGCATTTCGCGGTATCACTACAGGCGCACCGCTCCTCCTGAGGCAGCGTCGCCCGCAGGCGATTTCAGCCCATCGACAACACAAGCACACAGCGCTCCGCATCGAGCCCGGGGACGCTGATCCTGCGCGAGCCGGCGAGGCGCCAGGGCGGGGGAAGCTGCTCGAGCTCCTCGCCCGGCCACCGGCCCTTCATGGCGAGCACACGCGTCGCGGGCCCGCAGAGCGGCGCCACTTGCTCGAGCAGCTCGGGGAGCGGTGCAAGCGCCCGCGTCGTGACGGTGTCGAACGGCACCTCCGGGTGCAGCGTCTCGGCGCGCGAGTGCACCGCCGCCACATTGCGAAGCCCGAGCGTGCGCGCCGCGTGTGCGACGAAGCGCACCTTCTTGCCGTTCGAGTCGATGAGCGTGAACTCCCGCGCGGGGTTCGCGAGGGCGAGCGGCAACCCCGGGAAGCCGGCGCCCGTGCCGGCGTCCGCAATGCGCGTGCCGGCGAGCTCCCGATTGATCGAGAGGCTGTCGAGGAGGTGATGGGTGATCATCTCCTCGCGGCTCTCGATGGCCGTGAGGTTGTAGCTCCTGTTCCAGCGCTCGAGCTCATCGAGCAGCGTGAGGAGGCGCGCCGCATCCGCCTCCTCGAGACTGACCCCGAGAAGGGCGGCGTCGTGCCTGAGGCGCCCGGTCGGGCTCAACTTGAGGCTCCTGTGAACGATTCGGGGCGCGATTGATCATACTCGCGGAACCGTATGCGACTGCTCCTGGTGGAAGACGATTCCATGATCGGCGAGGCCATCCGCGCCGGCTTGAAGCGTGACGGCTTCGCCGTCGACTGGGTGCGCGACACCGCATCTGCCCGCCGGGCGCTCGAGACCGAGCCCTTTGAGCTGCTGCTCCTCGACCTGGGCCTCCCGGGCGGCGACGGGCTGACCCTCCTCGAGGCGCTGCGCGCGCGCGGCGCGGCGCTGCCGGTCCTCATCATCACCGCGCGCGATGCGGTGGCGGACCGGGTGGCGGGGCTCGATGCGGGCGCCGACGACTACCTGGTCAAGCCCTTCGACCTCGATGAGCTGGCGGCGCGCATCCGCGCGCTGCTGCGCCGCAAGTCGGGACGCAGCGAGCCGCACCTCGAGCACCTCGATGTGGTGCTCGATCCCGCCACCCACCGCGTGACCCGGGACGGAACCGAGGTGTCGCTCTCCCCGCGCGAGTTCGCGCTGCTCGAGCTGCTGCTCGAGCGCCCGGGTGCGATTCTTTCGCGCGGCCAGCTCGAGGAGCGGCTCTACGGCTGGGGCGAGGAGGTCGAGAGCAACGCCGTCGAAGTCCACATCCACGGCCTGCGGCGCAAGCTCGGCGCCGGGTTCATCCTCACGGTACGCGGGGTCGGTTATCGGGTGAGGCCGGCGCGGTGAGCTCGCTGCGCGCGCGGCTCCTCGCCTGGCTCCTCGGGGGAGTCGTGTTCGTCGGCGCGGCCGGCGGCTGGATCGTGTATCGCAACGCGCTTGCCGAGGCGGACGCCTTTTTCGACTATCACCTGCGTCAGACGGCCCTCATCCTGCGCGACCAGCCGGTCGAGTATCTGCTGTCGCAGGAGGTTGCGCCCGCCGACGCCTCTTACGATTTCGTCGTGCAGGTATGGTCGCTGGACGGGGTGCGCGTGTACCTGTCGCGCCCGCACGCGGTGCTGCCCGCGATCACGACGCTCGGCTTCTCGACCGTGAGCACGGCGGAGGGGCGCTGGCGCGTCTACGGCGTGCAGGCGCTCACCCGCGTGATCCAGGTCGCCCAGCCGATGAGCGTGCGCGAGAAGCGCGCGGCGCAGCTCGCGTTGAGCACGCTCGCACCCTTCGCACTGCTCCTGCCGGTGCTCGCGCTCCTCATCTGGCTCGCGGTCGGGCATGCGCTCAAGCCCCTCGAGCGGCTTACCACCCTGGTGAAGGCGCGCCGGGTAAACGCACTCGAGCCGCTGCCCGATACGCGGCTCCCCGACGAGGTGCGGCCGCTGGTCGGAGCACTGAACGAGCTGCTGGCGCGCTTAGCTGCGGCGCTCGGGCGCGAGCGGGCCTTCATGGCGGACGCCGCGCACGAGCTGCGCACGCCGCTCACGGCGCTGCACCTGCAGATGGACAGGCTCGCGCGCGCCGAGGGCGAGGCCGAGCGCAGCGCCGCCATGGGGCAGCTGTCCGCGGGCGTCGAGCGCGCCATCCGCCTGGTCGAGCAGATGCTGTCGCTCGCGCGCGAGGAGCCGCGCACGCCGCCGCGGCGTGTGCCGGTGGCGCTCGAGCCGCTGGCGCGCGAATGTATCGCCGAGCTGCTGCCGCTCGCCGACGCGCGCCACATCGACCTGGGGCTAGGCGCCGCACAGCCTCTCACCGTCTCGGGGGACCCGGACGCGCTGCGCACGCTGCTGCGCAACCTCATCGACAATGCCGTGCGATATGGCGGCGAGGGCGGCCGCGTCGATGTCTCGGTGGAGGAGAACGGCAACACTGCCGCACCCCGGGTACAGCTCGCCGTGACGGATTCAGGCCCCGGGATCCCGCCCGAGGAGCGCGCCCGGGTGCTCGACCGCTTCTATCGGCGCGCCGGTACCGCGCCTCCCGGGAGCGGCCTCGGGCTCGCGATCGTGAAGGCGATCGCGGATGCGCACGGCGCGACGCTCACGCTCACCGCCGGGCCCGACGGGCGCGGGCTGCGGGTGATCGTGTTGTTCCCTAGCGGGTAACGTGCCCCCGCTACCGCCGACGCCTATGGCTACATCGTCATCGCGACCCTTGAGTGCCGGTACTTCCAATTCAGCGTTTGGCCGCCCAGTCCTGCCAGACTAGGCCACGCACTCGCTCAAACTCCGATACATTCGCAGTAACCAGCGTAGCGCGGAGCCGGAGCGCCTGCGCAGCGATGAGCAAGTCGTAAGGGCCGATAGGTTTGCCAGCCGCTTCGAGGTCAGCGCGCGTTTCGCCGGCCATCGCCGCGTCCTCTTCGTCAAAAGGAATGACGCTGATGGCTCCGGAAAGGAAAACCCGCAGCCGCTCGGCATTCTCTCGCTGCCGCACACTCCGAGAGACGCCGTACCAAAGCTCATAGAGCACAATCGCCGAGACGCCTACAGCGCTGGCCTTAGGGGCCGTTCGCACGAAGCGGGCACGGACCTCTGCCGGGTGACCTTTGAGAATTGCGATCACAGCGTTTGTGTCAAGAAGGTAAATCACTCGAAGATGTCTTTCGGGTCGGGCATCGCCGGCTGGTTGCGACCACCTTCCATAAGCGGGACATCGGCGAAGCGGTCCAATTCCGCGAACCACGCCTTGATGTCCGTAAGCATGGGCTCGAGGAGAATGCCGTTTTCCACACGCCGAACACGCACCGCGTTGCCGGGCAATCGAAAGGCCATCGGCAAGCGCACAGCCTGGCTCCGCCCGTGCATGAAGATTTTCGCGATACCGCTCCTGGACATTGGGACCCCTACCACCGTGATATCTATCGTTGGTATATATCACGCCACCACTGCCCGGGCAACTCCTTGAGCAAGAGTTCGCGCGCTGGCACGCTTCGTGAACTCGCGCCACGCTGCGTCGCAGCGTTGATTCACCGACTGCTTCACGCCGCTCTGCGCGCAATGCCCGCCGCCTGCGGATATTCGCTAGCGCGCCCCTGAATGCCCAATTAGCGAGAAAGTTTCTGCAGGAAAGTTGCGGCGGTCTCAAGATAGGCGTCGCGGTTGGCCTTCTTGCGAAAGCCATGGCCCTCGTCCTTCGCCGTGAGGTACCACACCTCGCCGCCCGCGGCGCGCACCCGCCACACGAGCTGCTCCGACTCGGACGCCGGGACGCGCGGATCGTTCAGACCCTCGACCACCAGCAGCGGACGCTTGATGCGGCTCGCGTTGGTGAGCGGGGAGATGCGCTCGAGAAACTCGCGCATGTGCGGGTCGCGTTCGTCGCCGTATTCGGCGCGCCGCAGGTCGCGCCGGTAGGCCGCGGTGTGCGCGAGGAAGGTGACGAAGTTGCTGATCCCGACGACGTCGATCCCGCCGCGCAGCCTCTGGCCGTAGGCCACGAGCGAGGCGAGCGCCATGTAGCCGCCGTAGGAAGCGCCCATGACGGAGACGCGCTCGCGGTCGAAGGCCGGCTGCGCGCCGATCCACGCCAGCAGCGAGCCGATGTCGCGCACCGCATCCTCGCGCAGCTCGCCGTTGTCGAGCGCGAGGAAGCTCTTGCCGTAACCCGATGAGCCGCGCACGTTGGGCGCGACCACCGCGATGCCGAGCTCATTCACAAGGAACTGGATGAACGGCTCCCAGCCGGGACGGAACTGCGACTCCGGTCCCCCGTGGATGTCGATGACGACCGGGCAGTGGACCGCGTTGCGCGGCCGGTAGACATAGGCCGACAGGAGCCGCGGGTGCCCGGCCACGCGATCCCACGTGGGGTAGTGGACGAGCTCGGGGGCCACCAGGGCGCGGCCCTCGAGCGGCCCCGGCTCGCTCCTGGTCCAGCGCTCGAGCCGCTCGTGCTCGGGATCGTAGGAATAGACGTCGCGCGGCGCCTCGGGGGACTCCACCGAGAGGCCGAGCCGCTGGCCAGTGCGGTCGAAGGCGATGCGCGTGATCACGCCCTCGGGAAGCCCGGGCGGCGAGAGCTCGGCGTGCGTCTGCGTGTCCTCGAGTGTGAGCTTGCTGCGCCCGTCCTGATTCACGACGTAGGCGAGATAGCGCCCGTCGGCGCTCGCATCGAACGCCTCGACATCCCAGTCGAGCTCGGGCGTGATGCGGCGCATCTGGTGCGTCACCGGATCGACGAGCCTGAGCGCCAGGTACTCGCCGTCCTCGTCGGACAGCACGTAGACCGCGTGGCTGCCGGGGGCGAACTTCGCGTCCCGAATGCCGATCTTGCGGCCGCTGGTATCGAGCGCCGTGAGCGTGCCGCTCGCGACGTCCGCGAGGTAGAGATAACTCTCGCCGATCGAGACGTAGCGCCATACGAGGAGCTTGCCGTCATCGGCCGACCAGTCGAGCGGATACCAGGCGTCCGGCCCTCCGCTCACGACCAGCCGCGGCGCGGCGCCGCTCGTCACCTCGGCGACATACACGTCGTAGCTCACGCCGTCACGGTCGTTGCCATAGAAGGCGACGCGCCTGCCGTCGTGGGCCCACACCGGATTGCCGTGGAGAAATGCGCCCTGGGTGAGCTCGCGCACGCTGCCCTCGGCGGAGCGGTAGTAGAGCTGCGAGTTCTCGTCGCCCCCCTTGTCCTTGAGGAACACGAAGCCGCCGCTCTCCGCGGCCCGGGCGACGCTCACGGGCTCGCGGTAGAAGGTGAGCTGCTCGCGCGCCGCGAGCGGAGAAGAGACTCTGTGCACCTGCTCGGTGTCGCCGAACCGGGTCGCGATGAGGAGCGAGCCGTCCGGCAGCCAGTCGAGCAGCGTCGCCTGACGCGACTCGAGGTAGTGGTGCAGGCGTGCGGCGAGGTCGGGATCGGGTTGAGGAATGCCGTCGAAGACCAGGTTGCCGCGCTCGTGCCGCGGCGGCAGCGGCGGCATCCACACGGGTGGCGGCGCGGGCGGCTGCAACGCTGCGGGTTGCGCCGGCG
>JASHQW010000361.1 GCA_030038875.1 Gammaproteobacteria bacterium
CGCGCTCGGCCCTGCACGCAGCGCGCGCCGCCTGGGTGACGCGCGCGCTCGATGCGAAAGCCATGGCGCAGGCGGCCGCGCTGCTCGTCGGCGAGCATGATTTCAGCGCCTTCCGCTCGTCTGAGTGTCAGGCGAGGTCGCCCGTTCGACGGCTAACGCGCCTCGCCGTCGAGCGGCGCGGCGACTGGATCGCCATCGAGGCGGTCGCCAACGCCTTCCTCCATCACATGGTGCGCAACATCGCCGGCCTTCTGATCGCGGTCGGCAAGGGCGATGAGCCCCCCGACTGGGCGCGCACCGTGCTCGAGGGACGCGACCGCACCTTGAGCGCCGCTACGGCGCCCGCCGCGGGGCTCTACCTCTGGGAGGTCCGCTACCCGGCAGCCTTCGGACTGCCGGGGCCGGCCCCGGAAGGGCCGCCGGGCCCTGATCAGTTATGATCGAAGCGCCGCGGGAGCTAAGCCGCGGCGCTTGCCAAGAGTGCCGGATGTCCTGGTTCGACAAGATCATGCCCTCGCGCATCAAGACCGAGCGGCGCACGCGCTCGGTGCCCGAGGGACTGTGGAAGAAGTGTCCGGCGTGCGACGCGGTGCTCTACGCCGCCGAGCTCGAGCGTAACCTCTACGTGTGCCCCAAGTGCAGTCACCACATGCGCATTGGCGCGCGCGAACGCCTCGAGCGCTTCCTCGACCAGGGCACGATCGGGGAGATCGGCGCGGCGATCGCACCGGAGGATCCGCTCAAGTTCCGCGACAGCAAGCGCTACCGCGACCGCCTTGCCCAGGCGCAGAAGGCGACCGGCGAGAGCGATGCGCTGGTGGTGCTCGAGGGGGCGCTGCACGGGCTGCCGGTGGTAGCCGCCGCCTTCGAGTTCCAGTTCCTCGGCGGCTCGATGGGGTCGGTGGTCGGCGAGCGCTTCAAGCGGGGCGTCGACTACTGCATTCAGGAGCGGCGGCCGTTCATCTGCTTCTCGGCGAGCGGTGGCGCGCGCATGCAGGAGGCGCTCTATTCGCTCATGCAGATGGCCAAGACCGCCGCCGCGCTCTCGCGTCTCGCGCAGGCGCACCTGCCCTTCGTCTCAGTCCTGACCGATCCGACCACCGGCGGGGTGTCGGCGAGCCTCGCGCTTCTCGGGGACCTCAACATCGCCGAGCCGCGCGCGCTCATCGGTTTCGCAGGTCCGCGCGTCATCCAGCAGACCGTGCGCGAGACTCTGCCGGAGGGCTTCCAGCGCGCCGAGTTCCTCCTCGAGCACGGTGCCATCGACATGATCGTCGATCGCCGCGAGATGCGCGACCGGATCGCGGCGCTGCTGCGGCTGCTGCTCAAGCTTCCCGTCGCGGCCGCCTGAAGGGCGCGGCCCGCCGCTCCTCAGCGCCGAATGCGCACGCTCGCCGAGTGGCTCGAGCTTCAGGACTCGGTCCACCCGCGCAGCATCGACTTGAGTCTGACGCGCGTCACAGAGGTCGCCGGGCGGCTCGGGATCGCCGCGCCGGCGTTCCGCGTCCTCACCGTCGGGGGCACCAACGGCAAAGGCTCGGTAGCGGCGCACGCCGAGGCGCTGCTCCGTGCAGCCGGGACGCCGGTGGGCCTTTTCACCTCGCCGCACCTCGTGCGCTACAACGAGCGCATCCGCGTGGGCGGCGCCGAGGCCGGCGATGCCGAGCTCATCGAGGCCTTCGAGCGCATCGAGGCCGCACGCGGCGCCACCACGCTCACCTTCTTCGAGTACAACACGCTCGCGGCGCTCCTCATCTTCGCCCGCCGAGCGGTCGAGGTCGCGGTGCTGGAAGTGGGCCTGGGGGGGCGTCTCGACGCCACCAACTTAGTTCCCCCCGATGTCGCCGTGGTCGCCTCCGTCGGGCTCGACCATCGCGAGTGGCTCGGCGAGAGCCTGGAGGCCATCGGGGCGGAGAAAGCCGGGATCTTCCGCGCCGGCCGCCCGGCCGTGCTCGGAACCGCCGACATGCCCGCGAGCGTCTTTGCGCGCATCGCGATACTTGGCGCGCGGGCGCTGGTCGCGGGCCGTGATTTCACCTGGGAGGTCGCGGGCGAGCGCTGGAGCTACCGGGGCTCAGGCCTCGAGCTCGAGGATCTCGCGCCGTCCGCTCTCGCGGGCTCGATCCAGTACCGCAATGCCGCAACCGCGATCACCGCCGTCGCCGCGCTCGCGGCGGGGGCGCGGCTGCGCGGAGCTCTCGATCGGCGTACGGTGAACACCGCGCTCGCCGGCGTACACCTCGCGGGGCGCTTCGAGATCGTTCCGGGAGAGGTCGAATGGATCCTCGACATTGCGCACAACGAGCCCGCCGCGCGCGTGCTCGCCGCGCACCTCGCGGAAAGAGCGCTCCCCGGGGGCGCGGCGGCAGGTAACGCACGCACGCTCGCCGTCGCCGGCGTGCTCGCCGATAAGGACGCGGCGGGGATCGCCGCTGCGCTCGCTCCCCTCATCGACCACTGGATCCTGTGCGCGCTGCCGGGCGTGCGCGGCGGGAGCGCGGCGGCCCTCGCCGAACGGATGCAACTTCCCGCAGCGCGCGTCACGCTCGCCGATTCGGTGAAGGAGGGCTGCGCGCGAGCGCGTGCCCTGGCGCGCCGCGGAGACCGTGTGGTGGTGTTTGGTTCCTTCCAGACCGTCGGGCCGGCGCTCGAGTGGCTTCGGATTTGACGTCCTGTTTGACGGCGCGCTGTGATAATGTCGCCGCAATCCGCGGCGCACTTGGTTTTCCCGGTTTCGCCCTCATCGTGGACATCCTGGTGAAAGAACGGCTGACGGGCGCAATCATCCTCGTGGCCCTGATCGTCGTGCTGGTGCCCGAGTTGCTCAGCGGGCCGATCCGACCGGCAGCACGCGCCCACGGCCCGGCCTCGTCGGCGGAGGAACCGCCATTACGCTCCTACACCATCGATCTCGCGGACGAGTCCCACGGGGTGCGCGGCCCGCTCGAGATGCAGCCGGCGAGCTCGCCGTCGCCGCCGGGCCCCACGCCGCACACCGAGTCCGCCACGGCGCCGCCGCCCGCACCTTCGACTTCCGCGCCTCCCGCACCGGCGCCCCGCACGTCCGCCGCACCGCCCGCCGCCGCACCGCCCGCCGCCGCCACGCCAGCGGCCCCCGCGAGCGGCGGGGCTTATGTCGTGCAGCTCGGGAGCTTCGCGAGCCGCGCGAACGCCGAGCGGCTTGCCGCACAGGTGCGTGGCCTCGGCTTCCTGGTCAGCGTGTCGCGGGGTACTGCCGGCCGACGGCTCTACCGCGTGCAGGTGGGACCGGCGCGCGATCGTGCGGCGGCGGAGCAAACGGCAGCGAAGTTAGCCGCCGCGGGGCATGCCGGCTCGGTCGTGCCGAAGTAACGCCGCCCCCGTGCGACGCAGCGCTCGGCACGCATCGAGATGCTCTTGTACAATCCGCGCCGCGCGGAATGCGCGCGAAAGCGTCCCCTGGCAATGACTACCGCCGACTACGTGATCATCGCCGCGATCCTGATCTCGGCACTGGTGGGCGCCGCGCGGGGCCTGCTGCGCGAGGGCATCGCGCTCGCCGCGTGGATCATCGCACTGATCCTCGCCTGGCATTTCTCGGACCTCATCGAGCCGCACCTCGGGGGAGTGCTGTCGGCGACCGACGTGAAGCCCTGGGTGGCGCGCCTCATCGTCCTCCTGGGGGTGCTGCTCATCGGCGCGCTGGTCGGCTCAGTGGCGAGCCAGTTCGTGCGGCTGTCGATCTTCGGCGGCATGGACCGCCTCGGCGGCTTCGCCTTCGGCGCGCTGCGGGGATTTCTGCTCTTCGGCATCTTCGTGATGCTCGGGCAGCTCCTCAAGCTCGACCGGGATCACTGGTGGCGCGAGTCCCATCTCATCCCGGTGGGCGAGTCGGTGGCGAACGGAGTGCGGTTTCTCGTGGGCGAGGGCGGAGTGCCCCACAGCCGCGACCTCCCGGCATGAGGGCGAGCTGAAGCCATGTGCGGCATCGTCGGCATCGTTGGCACCAGTCAAGTCAACCAGCGCCTGTACGATGCGCTCACGGTGCTGCAGCACCGCGGCCAGGACGCCGCCGGCATTGCCACCTCGCTCGAGGGCGAGCTGTGCGTGCGCAAGGGCAGCGGACTGGTGCGCGACGTCTTTCAGCAGCACCACATGATCGAGCTCAAGGGCAACGCCGGCATCGGCCACGTGCGTTATCCGACCGCCGGCTGCGACAGTGCCTCCGAAGCCCAGCCTTTCTACGTCAACGCTCCCTACGGCATCTGCCTGGGGCATAACGGCAACCTCACCAACGCCGCCGAGCTCGCCGAGATCCTGATCCGTGAGGATCGCCGCCATCTCAACACCACCTCCGACTCCGAGGTGCTGCTCAACGTGTTCGCCTCCGAGCTGCAGCGGGTCGGCACGGCGCGCATCACGCCGGCGGACGTGTTCGCGGCCGTGAGCGCCGTCTACCGCCGCTGCCGCGGCGGCTATGCGGTGGTCGCCATGATCATCGGCCACGGCATCCTCGGCTTCCGCGACCCGAACGGCATCCGCCCGCTGGTGCTCGGCGAGCGCCGCAGCGCGCGCGGCACCGAGTGGATGCTGGCCTCCGAGAGCGTGGCGCTCGACAGCCTGTCGTTCCGCCTGGTGCGCGACGTGGCGCCCGGCGAGGCCGTGTTCATCGACGAGACCGGGCGGCTGCACGCGCAGCAGTGCGTCGCCACGCAGCATCACACGCCCTGCATCTTCGAGTACGTGTACTTCGCGCGGCCCGATTCCAAGATCGACAACATCTCGGTGTACCGCGCGCGCATGCGCATGGGGGACCGGCTCGCGGACAAGATCCTGCGCGAACGCCCCAATCACGACATCGACGTCGTGATCCCGATCCCGGACACGAGCCGCACCTCGGCGCTGCAGCTCGCGCAGCGCCTCGGCGTCAAGTACCGCGAGGGCTTCATCAAGAATCGCTACATCGGCCGCACCTTCATCATGCCGGGGCAGGATGAGCGGCAGAAATCGGTGCGCCGCAAGTTGAATGCCATCGATCTCGAGTTCCGTGGCAAGACGGTGCTGCTGGTCGACGACTCGATCGTGCGCGGCACCACCTCGGCGCAGATCATCGAGCTCGCGCGCGAGGCCGGCGCGCAGAAGGTGTACTTCGCCTCCGCCGCCCCGCCGGTGCGCTTCCCGAACGTCTACGGCATCGACATGCCGGCGACGAGTGAGCTGGTGGCGAGCGGCCGCACGGTGGAGGAGATCTCGAGCCTCATCGGGGCCGACTGGCTCGTGTACCAGGACCTCGAGGACCTCATCGCCGCCTGCAAGCACGAGGACGCGCGCATCGAGGAGTTCGACACCTCGTGCTTCTCCGGGGTCTACGTCACGGGCGACGTGACGCCGCAGTACCTCGAGCGGCTTCAGGATGAGCGCTCGGACGCCGCCAAGCTCGCGCGCCGTGAGCGGCGCAAGCTCAAAGTCGTGCGCGGGAGCTGAGCTGGGTCCCGCGAGCGACCCGCGGCGCGAATTACTGCTGACGCTACTCTCGGCGGCACTCACGTGCGTCGACGGCCGGCGCTGCGTGCGCGAGGCGCTGGCGGCAGGCGGCGCGGGCGAGGCGCTGCCGGCGGAGGGTCCCGTATGGCTCGCCGCGGTCGGCAAGGCGGCGCCCGCCATGGCCCTGGGCGCGTACGATGCGCTCGGCGGGCGTATCGCGCGCTCCCTCATCATCACGCGCGAGGGGCACGCACCGCCCGAGCTCCTCAGGGTCCGCGGTGTCGAAGTCATCGCCGGCTCCCATCCGCTCCCCGATCAGCGCTCACTCGCGGCCGGGGAGCGGCTGCTTCACTGGGTCGAGGCGCTGCCGCCGCAGGCGGAGCCGCTCTTCCTCATCTCCGGCGGCGCCTCGAGCCTCGTCGAAGTGCTGCG
>JASHQW010000362.1 GCA_030038875.1 Gammaproteobacteria bacterium
GTCAGCCGCCAACGACGGTCTGTGGGATTTCGACGTGGAGAGCAACGAGGTTTACTTCTCGCCGCGCTGGAAGGCCATGCTCGGCTACGCGGACGAGGACATGCATGGCTCGCCCGACTGGCGCAGCCTCGTGCATCCGGATGACCTGGCGCGGGTGCAGACGGCGATCCGCGATCACGTCGCGGGCAAGACCCCGATCTTCGAGAGCACCCACCGCATGCGCCACCGCAACGGTGAGTGGCGCTGGGTCATCAGCCGCGCCACCGCGCGCGTCGACAAGCACGGGCGGCTCTTGCGCCTCGTCGGCGTCGAGCTCGACATCACCGAGCGCAAGCTCTACGAGGAGGCGCTGTTCCGCGAGAAGGAGAGCGCGCAGATCACCCTGCAGTCGATTGGCGACGGTGTCATCACCACCGATGCCAACTCCACCATCGACTACATCAATCCGGTGGCCGAGGAGCTCACCGGCTGGCGTCTCGAGGACGCGATGGGCAGGCCCGTAGAGGAGATCTTCCGCGCCTTCCACGAGGAGACCTGCGAGCCGCTCGAGAACCCGCTCACCGTCTCGATCCGCCGCATCCGCCCGATTAAGTCGGTGCGGCCGATGCTGCTCATCCGCCGCGACGGCAACGAGCTGTACGTCGAGAGCACTGCCGCGCCGATCCGCGACGGTCAGGGGCACGTCGCCGGCGGCGTGCTGGTGTTCCACGACGTCAGCGAGTCGCGCGAGCTCAACCGGCGCCTCTCCTATCACGCGAGCCATGACCTCCTCACCGGACTCGTGAACCGGCGCGAATTCGAGAGCCGCCTCGAGCGGGCGCTGAAGAGCGCCAAGGCGCGCGAGGCCTCCTACGCGCTCTGCCACCTCGACATCGACCAGTTCAAGATCGTCAACGACACCTGCGGCCACTCGGCGGGTGATGCGCTGCTCGGGCAGGTGGGGGCGCTGCTCAAGTCCAAGGTGCGCTGGCGCGACACGCTCTCGCGCCTCGGCGGCGACGAGTTCGGCATTCTTCTCGAGAGCTGCTCGCTCGATGAGGCGATGCGCACGGCGGAGACACTGCGCGAGGCGGTGCGCAACTTCCGCTTCACGTGGGAGGATCGCGTCTTCCGCCTCGGCGCCTCGATCGGCGTCGTACCGATCACCGCCGAGAACGAGGACGTCGCCTCGGTCCTGTCCGCGGCCGGCAGCGCCTGCACCGCGGCCAAGGAAGGCGGACGCAACCGCGTCCACAGCTTCGCCGAGAACGACATCGAGCTGATGCGCCGGCGGCGCGAGATGCAGTGGGCGGCGCGTATCAACGCGGCGCTCGAAGAGGGGCGCTTCGAGCTGTACCGCATGGCGATCCAGCCGCTGCAGCGCGTCGAGACCGGCGCGCACTACGAGCTGCTGCTGCGCCTGAAGGACGAGACCGGGCGCATCGTGGCGCCGAACGACTTCATCGCCGCGGCCGAGCGCTACGGCATCACCCCGGCGATCGACCGCTGGGTGATCGAGAACGCCTTCCGCTGGCTGGTGTCCGAGGCCGACGAGCGGCAGAACCTCCTGCAGTGCTCGATCAATCTCTCCGGCCAGAGTCTGGGCGACGACAAATTCCTGCCGTTCGTCATCGAGCAGCTGCGCCACAGCGGGCTCGATGCCTCGAAGATCTGCTTCGAGATCACCGAGACCGCGGCGGTCGCGAGCTTCTCCCAGGCCAACCGCTTCATCCAGGCGCTCAAGCAGCAGGGCTGCAAGTTCGCGCTCGATGATTTCGGCACCGGGCTTTCCTCGTTCGGCTACCTCAAGCACTTCCCGGTCGACTTCCTCAAGATCGACGGCAGCTTCGTGCGGGAGATCCTGCGCGATCCCATCGACCGCGAGATGGTGCGCTCCATCAACGAGATCGGGCACCTCACCGGCAAGCAGACCATCGCCGAGTTCGCCGAGAACGCCGAGATCATCCAGATGCTCACCAGCCTCGGCGTCGACTACGCGCAGGGCTACGGCGTCGCGCAGCCGCAGCGCGTGCTGAAATCCGCAGTCGCCTGAGGGCCGCCTCAGGGCCGCCGCCTTTTAGGCCCGACCCGGCGGAAGAGGACGCGGTCGTAGTCCTCGAAAATGCCAGCTCAGCCGGAGAGTTTGATAGGCATCAAACTTGCGCCCGTAGAGGCCCGATTCAGGGGCTTAACGCAGGCAAGTTTGATGGATATCAAACATTGACCGCCACCGCCCATTTTGGAACCCATTATCGCGGGGGCGACCGTTCAATCGCCGAGTGGAGCGAAGGTCGGCGGCTCACTTCGCGGCCGGCGCGAAGAAGTAATAGTCGGCGCTGTAGGGAATCCAGGTCTCGGCATCCGGCTTCGACGGGTCGCACTTCTCGACGGGCGGCGCCTGCCCGCCCTTGGTGTGCACGCGCTGGATGCTGGTGACGCGCTCGAGCACCCCCGTGCCCGAATGGCTCACGACGGTCACGAGGAGCCAGGGAATCGAGCCGGCGTCCGGCGAAGGAGCCTTGGCGACCATCTTGCCCGTCACCGAGCTCCCGTCGATGTGCTTCCACGAGGGTCCCGCGGAGTGGTGGCCGATCAGCGCGCCCTTCATATCCCGCAGCTGTGCCTCGGGCGCCTTGAGCGTCCATTGCGGCTTGCCGTCGTCTCCCTTGACGCAGGTGTAGATCTGCGAGCCCGCGGCGTGCGCCACGAACACCACTCTTTCACCGGCCGGGGCTTTGATCGCATCGGGCACCTCGGGCCGCGTCACGACCTGGGCGTCGGCGCGGGCGGCGCACATGAGCAGAGCGGCGAGGGCGGCGCCGCGCGTGAGTTGTGAAACGATGATCATCGGTACGGCCTCCGGGCGCGCGGCTGATGAAATCGTACGCCGCGGCGGTACAAAAAGCCCGAGCCGTGTCCTACCGCTGGTAGTAGCTGGAGCCGGCGTGTACAGGTCCGTCCCCGATGGTAATCGTGACACGAGATTTTCTGCGCAGGGCTGGACTCGGGACCGCATGGCTGGCAGTGGGGCTGCTCGGACCCGTGGTGGCCTTCGGGGAAGATGATGCAGCCGGCTCCGCCGACTCCACCGCTCTGCAGGAAGTGCTGGTGACGGCGCAGCGACGCAGCGAGTCCGTGCAGGACATCGGGGTCGCGGTCACCGCCGTGAACGGCCAGGAGGTGCAGTCGCTGCGCATCCAGCAGCCGCTGGGTCTGTCCACGCTCTCCCCGAGCCTGTCCACCATGAATGCACAGACCGACGAAACCCCGTTGTTTCTCCTGCGGGGCATCGGACTCGACGACTTCAACAACAACAACAGCAGCGGCGTGGGGACCTATCTCGACGGGGTGTTCGCGAGCTTCCCCGGGTTCCTGACCGAGGCCCTTTACGACATCGACCGCGTCGAGATTCTCAAGGGCCCGCAGGGCACCCTGTACGGCAAGAACACCGCGGGCGGCGCGATCAACATCATCTCCAATGGACCGACCGACACACCCGAGGGCTATGTGGACTTCGACTACAGCCGCTGGAACACGATAGACCTCACGGCGGCCGTCAGTGGCCCGCTGACCAACTCGATCAACGCGCGACTCGCGGCCACGGTGACCAAGCAGGGCGAGGGCTATCAGACGGACATCGATACCGGCCAGCACTTCGGCGCGCTCGATCGCGGTGGCGCCCGGGCGCTCTTCGATGTGCGCCTGAGCGATACGGCGACCCTGCATGTCAATATTCACGCGCTGTACGACGACTCCCTGCCCTCCTCGCCGTCGACCCCGAACGTCGAAGCGATGATTCCACCCGAGCCGTTTCCAACCAAGGGCCTGATGGACAGCCCACCCGGCGGCCAGTGGGTGCGGGTGGGCGGCCTGCACCTGTTCACGGACGATAAGGGGGTGGGGACTGTTGAGACACTGACCCTGAGCTTCGACAGAGCCTCGCTCACCTCGATCACGGCCTATGACTATTACTCCAGTCACAGCCTCGACAACTATGACGGCTATCCGGCGGCCGACAACAACTGGACTAAGAATTTCGAGCAGTGGCAAGCGAGTCAGGAATTGCGACTGGCCTCCAACCCCGGCGGCTTCATCGACTGGATCGTCGGCGCCGACTACTCGCAAAACTGGTACCACTGCCGCGACGCCCTCGACTGGACATTTGTCTACGGGCTGGCCACGTACCTCACGGATTCAGGCAAGGCCATCACGTATACGAACTTCATACAGACGCAGGAGTCCGCGGGTCTGTACGCGCACGCGGACACGCATCTCTCCAGCCGCTGGACGCTGGTGACCGGCGTGCGCTATTCGCACGATGACGCCTCGTTCGATGGCGTGACGCTCGATCCAACCGGGCTCCTCACCTACGCAGCCAACGGCTTCACCGGGCCGATCATCCCGAATACCGTGCTCGCCGCGCTCGATGAGTCACGCTGGAACCAGAACGTCTCCTGGCGGCTCGGGCTCGATTACCACCTCAGCGATAAGGTGCTCTTATATGAAAGTGAGGCGACCGGCTACAAGGCGGGGATCTTCTATGGTCAGCCCGCGCAGGTCCAGGTGGACTGGGGCTACGTGAATCCCGAGCGCAATGTCACCAGCGAGCTCGGCATCAAGAGCCGCTTCTTCTCCGACACGCTGCAGTTCGACACCGCAGTCTTCGACTCCATCATCTACGATCGTCAGTCGAGCCTGTCTCTATGGGCTGGTCCTGTGGGCACGCAGCCGCTCATCGCGGGACTCGGCAACGTGCCCGAGTCGCGGATCGACGGCGTCGAGAGCGAGATCGACTGGCGCCCGATCAGAGGCCTCCAGATCCACTTCGCCACCACCTACCTACACGCCCGCGTGACCGAGACGCTGACGAACGACAACGGGCTCGCCCTTTTCACCCCCGTGATGGTCGGCCAGATGCTGCCCGATGCTCCGGACTGGAGCAGCAGCTACGTCGTGTACTACGAGCACCCGGCCGGCGACGGCCTGACGGCGTACGCCCAGGCCAACGATCACTTTGTGAGCGCTATCCACCCGTATCTGGGCGATCCGACGACGTTCGGGCGCGGCCACGACCTGGGCGCGCGGCTCGGGATCAAGAGTCCCGCGCGGCACTGGGATGCGAGTCTCTGGGTCACGAACCTGACGGACACCCGACCGCTCACCTATGCCTTCGCCGGCAGCGAAGGGCAGACCGTGTCCTTCTATCAGAAACCGCGCTCAGTGGGCGCGAACCTCACGTACACATTCTGACCGGCGCGTTACAATCCGCGCGTGACAGCCCGACATGACGCGAGTTCTGTGGTTCTGCGCAGCCGCTCGGGGCTCGGGCCGCTGGAGGCGCGGTTGCTCGAGCTGCTGTGGGCGCGCCCGCGGGCGGCTACCGTGCGCGAGCTGCAGCGCGCCTGCGCAGGGCTCGCCTACACCACGATCATGACCACCCTCGATCGCCTGTACCGCAAGCGGCTGCTGCTGCGCCACCGGGACGGCCGGGCCTTCGCCTACCAGCCGCGCTGCTCACGTGATGAGCTGCTCTCGGAACTGGTCTCGGGACACGTCACCGAGCTGCTGGGGGCTTCGGAGCGCAGTAGCGTCATTCTCTCGACCCTGGTACGCGCCGTGCGCGACACCGACGCCGCGCTGCTCGATCAACTCGATGCGCTGGTGCAGGCCGAGCGACGCCGAAGGGGGAGCGACCGCAAATGAATCCCGCGGTAGTGCTCGCCCTGGTGCTGCTGGCGACTTACGCGGTCCTCGCCCTGGGGCTGTCGGCGCTGGCGGTACTGGCATGGCAGGCGGGCCTGGAGCGCGCCCGTGCCACTTCCCTCGACTTTCTTGCCGTGCGGCTGCTGCCCTCCGCCGGGGCGCTGCTGATTGCCCTCACGGTCGTCCTGCCCGCGTTTCTTGCCTTTGAGCCCCGTCATGAGCAGGAAGCCGCCGGCCCCTGGCTGTGGCTGCTGGCAATGCTCGCCGGCGCAGCCTTAGTGGGCGGGATCTGTCGCGGCTGGCGCGCCGTGCGGGCGGCGCGCGCGCTGCTCAGATGCTGCGGCGCCGACCCTCACGGCGCCGGGACCGGACCGGCGGTGCACGTGGTGGACTGTGCTGAGCCGCTCGTTGCCGTGATCGGCGCCTGGCGGCCGCGTATCGTGGCCAGCGAGTCGGTGAGAGCTGCTTGTAGCGGCGAGGAGTTTCGCGCGGTACTCGCGCACGAGGCAGCGCACGTGGCGGCGCGCGACAACCTGAAGCTGCTGCTGGCCATCGCCGCGCCGGATCCGCTGGCGCTGACGCCGCTGGCGTCCAGACTCACGGAGCGCTGGCGAACTGTTGCGGAGTGCGAGGCGGATCAGCGCGCCACCGGCGGTGACGACGAGCGGCGTCTGGCGCTGGCCTCGGCGCTCATCAAGGTCGCGCGGCTGAGGGGCTGCACGCGGCGGGGTGCGGCGCTGGCGATGCCGGTCGCCGCCGACGATGTCCCGGGACGCGTGCGCGCCCTTCTCGAGCTGCCGCCACGCCCCATGCGGGCCCGAGTCTTCCTTGCGCTTGCGGGCGGCGCGCTGCTGCTCCCGCTCCTCGCCCTGCCGTGCTACGCGCAATTGCACGAGCTCATCGAGCAGCTGGTCCACCTGGGACGCTAGGGCCTGAGCGCTCAGGTCCTGGCGGCCGTGAACTCGAGGCGCATCGACAGATCCACGGCGCGCACGTGCTTGGTGAGTGAGCCGACCGATATGTAGTCGACGCCGGTCTCCGCGATCGCGCGCACCGACTCGAGCGACACGCTCCCGGAGGCCTCGAGCTTCACGGGGCCCCCGCGCGCGCGGTTGAGCGCGACCGCGGCGCGCAGATCCGCGTGCGTGAACTCATCGAGCATCACGACGTCGGGCGCCGCCGCGAGCGCCTCCTCGAGCTCGGTGAGCGACTCGACCTCGACCTCGACCACTATGCCGGGCGCATGGCTGCGCGCGGCGCGGATCGCGCCCGTGAGCGAGCCGGCGGCGGCGATGTGATTCTCCTTGATGAGTATGCGGTCGTAGAGACCCATGCGGTGGTTGTGGCCGCCGCCGCACAGCACCGCGTATTTCTGCGCGCGGCGCATTCCCGGGATGGTCTTGCGGGTGTCGAGGATGGTGCAGCCGGTGCCGGCCACGGCGTCGACGAAACGCCGGGTCACGGTCGCGGTCGCCGACAGCAGCTGCAGGAAGTTGAGCGCGGTGCGCTCGCCGGTCAGCACCGCTCGGGCGCTGCCGGCGATGTCGAACACGACCTGATTGGCCGCGATCGGCTCGCCGTCATTGGCGTGCCAGACGAGCTGCACGTGCGGGTCGAGATGGCGGAAGGTCGCATCGACCCACGGCCGGCCGGCGAGCACGGCGCTCTCGCGCGTGATCACACTGCCCCGTACCCGCTGCGCCGCAGGTACCAGCGCCGCTGTCACGTCGCCGCTGCCGATGTCCTCGCGCAGCGCCGCCTCGACCTGGCTTGCGAGATCGCGCGGAGGCTCCGGCATGAGTCCTATTTGCCGATGAAGGGCAGGAGATGCGTCGCGCCGGCCATGCACATGATCATCGGGATCGACAGCACGAAGTTGATGCGCGAGGCCATGCCGGCGGTCTTGCGGGCTTTGGCCTTTTCCTCATCGGTGGCCGCGACGATGCCGAGAATCTTCTTCTGATTCGGCCAGATCAGCACCCAGACGTTGAACAGCATGATGGTGCCGAGCCAGGCCCCCGTGCCGATCGTGTGGAGGTAGTAAGGCGAATGCCCGCCCGGATCCGCCACTGCGCCGAAGGTAAAGGCGCTGAGAAAGCTCGCTCCGAGCAGCCACGCCCCGCCGATCCAGGTGGCCACCGCGCCCCAGCGGAACCAGAAGAGCGCCCGGGGGGCCACGTACTTGGTGATGCCGGCGCCGCCCGGTCCGCCCTTGTCGGCGGCCGCATCGGCGAGCGCCGGCGTCTGGGCGACGTTGAAGTAATAGAGGAGCCCGATCCAGAACACGCCCGCGACGATGTGGAACCAGCGCGCGAGCCCTGCCTGATTGAATTCGGTGCCGCCGATCAGCAGCGACAGAATCACCGCAATGATGACGCCGAGAATCAGGGAGTGGCGATGGTTGTTGAGGGGATTCATTGCTTCGGTCTCCAAGTTGTTGTTTCAATTGACCTGGGCAGCGAGTTGCAGCGTTGAAGAATAGGCGAGGCCCCCCCATAATTCAACGCATGCGGGACCGAGCACCGCCCGAGCGTCCGCCCTCGCCGTGCATCAATGTCTGCTCCCTGGATGGGCAGGGATACTGCATCGGATGCCTGCGGACGGGGGCGGAGATCGGCCGATGGCTCGCCATGAGCGCGCAGGAGCAGTGGCGGCTGATCGCGGAGCTCGAGGAGCGCCGCAGGCAACAGAGGTAGTTACGATGGACGTGGTCGAGAGAATCAAGGCGGAGCTGGGCTCGGGCCCGGTGGTGCTGTTCATGAAGGGTACGCCGGACTTCCCGCAGTGCGGATTTTCCGCGCAGACGGTCGCGGCGCTTCGAGCCGTGGGCGCCAACTTCCGCTACGTGAACATCTTCGAGGAGCCGGAGATCCGCGAGGCGCTCAAGCGCTTCTCCAACTGGCCGACCTATCCGCAGCTGTACGTGAAAGGCGAGCTGATCGGCGGCTGCGACATCACGCTCGAGATGCTGAGGAGCGGCGAGCTGAAGAAGCTCATGACCGAGGCGGGCGCGGCGCAGTAATCGCATCTTCGAGCGGCGGCTCCTCGCCCGCCGCATCGTCCGCCGGGGCGCTGAGCCAGCCGAGCGCCGCCGCGCGCTCGCGCGCCCCCTCGAAGCTCTCGCGCAGCCGGTTGCATACCAGGCAGAAGATATCGGCGCTGCGCTCGGCGTCGTAGCGCGCGTTGTGCGCGCTGCCCGCATCCCACTCGAGTCCCGCGACGGTCAGCGCCTTGGCGAGCACCGTCTGGCCGAACGCCGCCCCCGCGAGCGTCGCCGTGTCGAAGCATGAGAAGGGATGAAAGGGGTTGCGCTTGACGTCGGCACGCGCCACCGCGGCGTTGAGAAATGCGAGGTCGAAGGCGGCGTTGTGCCCGACCAGGATCGCGCGGCGGCAGCCGTAGGCGCGCACCGCATGGCGCACCTCACGGAAGATCCGCTGCAACGCATCGCGCTCGGGGATCGCGGGGCGCAGCGGGTGATGCGGATCGATGCCCGTCACCGAGAGCGACGCCGGGTCGAGGCGTGCGCCGGCGAAGGGCTGCACGTGATAGTTGTGGGTCGCACCGCGCCGCAGCGTGCCGGCGGCGTCGATGTCGATGAGCACGGCGGCGATCTCGAGCAGCGCATCGGTCGCGGCGTGGAATCCGCCGCTCTCGACGTCGATGACCACCGGCAGGTAGCCGCGGAAGCGGCACGCCATGAGTGCGGCGACCGCGGGCGGCGGGGGCGGTGCGGGCGCCTCGGCGGCGCTCATGGGTGAGGCCGTGCGGTCGGCGGCGCCAGGCGCCAGGCGATGCGCTCCCCGGCGCGCAGCGGCACGAGCTGATCCGCGCCGAACGGATAGTGGTCCGGCACTTTCCAGGGCTCGCGTACCAGGGTGAGGGTTGCGGCGTTGTGCGGCAGGCCGTAGAAGTCGGCGCCGTGCCGCGCCGCGAACCCCTCGAGCTTGTCGAGGGCTCCGGCGGCTTCGAAGGCCTCGGCATACAGCTCGATGCCGGCGTGCGCCGAGAAGATGCCGGCGCAGCCGCAGGCCGTCTCCTTGGCGCGGCGCGCGTGCGGCGCGCTGTCGGTGCCGAGGAAGAAGCGCGCGCTGCCGCGCGTCACCGCGCTGAGAAGCGCCGCGCGCTCGGCCTCGGCCTTCAGCACCGGGGCGCAGTAGTGGTGCGGGCGGATGCCGCCCGCGAACAGCGCATTGCGATTCATCAGCAGGTGCTGCGGCGTCACGGTTGCCGCCACGCCCGCGCGCGCACCGAGGACGAAGTTCACCGCGGCGCGGGTCGTGATGTGCTCGAACACGATGCGCAGCTGCGGCAGGCGCTCGACGAGCGGCGCCAGCGTGCGCTCGATGAAACGCGGCTCGCGCTCGAAAACGTCGACGGCGGGGTCGGTGACTTCGC
Source organism: Gammaproteobacteria bacterium (assembly GCA_030038875.1). Classification (GTDB taxonomy): domain Bacteria; phylum Pseudomonadota; class Gammaproteobacteria; order Steroidobacterales; family Steroidobacteraceae; genus 13-2-20CM-66-19. The sequence goes on from JASHQW010000362.1 coordinate 10,081, forward strand.
CGTGCACCTGGAGCACGACCCCGAGCTCGGCCATGCGCTCGAGCACCGGCATGATGTGCCGGATGTCGGTCACGCCGCTCTCGGAATGGGTGGTGGCGCCCGCCGGATAGAGCTTGAAGCCGAAGACGCAGCCGCTCGCGCGCGCGCGCTCGACCTCGGCGGCTGGCGTGTCATCGGTGAGATAGAGCGTCATCAGCGGCTCGAAGGCGGCCCCGGCGGGCAAGGCCGCGAGCACGCGCCGCCGGTAATCGAGCGCCTGCGCGGTGCTGGTTACCGCGGGCTTCAGGTTCGGCATGACGATGGCGCGTGCGAAGCGCGCGGCGCTGAAGGGCAGCACCGCGGCGAGCTCCGCCCCATCGCGCAGGTGCAGGTGCCAGTCGTCGGGCCGGCGGATGGTGAGCGCCGTCACGCGCGCCGCTCCAGTGCCGCGAGCACGTGCTGCCCGAGGATGAGCTCGAGTGCGAAGCGCACGCCGAAGCCGGTGACGTCGGTGGCCACGTGCGCCAGGCCGCCGCTGCGCGTCGCGGAGGACAGATCGACGTGCACCCAGGCGCTGTCGCGGGGCACGAAGCGCGCGAGGAAGCGCGTCGCCAGGATGTGATCCCCTTTGCCGTCCACGGCGCACTGCTGGATGTCGGCCACCTTGCTCTCGAGATCGGCGTCGTAGTCGGGCTCGTTGGGAAAATTCCACACGCGCTCGCCGCTCACGCGGCCGGCGTCGACCAGTGCCGCGGCGAGCTGCGGGCGGTTGGTGAACACGCCGCTCATGCGCTCGGTGAGCGAGTAGACACAGGCGCCAGTGAGCGTCGCGAAGTCCATCATGAAGCGCGGCCGGGTGCGCCCCGCGAGGGCCAGCGTGTCGGCGAGCACCATGCGGCCCTCGGCGTCGGTGTGGATCACCTGGATGGTGACGCCGTTGGCGGCGCGCACCACCTCCTGCGGCCGGTAGGCCTGCGGTCCTATGCGATTCTCCGTGATCGCGAGCCACGCGTCCGCGGCGAGCGGCGCGCGCAGCTCGGCGAGCGCGATGAGCGTCGCGAGCGCCACCGCGCTGCCCGACATGTCGGTGTGCATGTCGAGCATCGAGCGGTGTGTTTTCAGGTTCACGCCGCCGGTGTCGAAGAGGATTCCCTTGACGATCAGCGCGATGTCCGGCCGGGCCGTGCGATGGCGCGCCGGACGGTACTTGAGGTGCGCGATGCCGGCGCCGTGCTCGCTGTTGCCGCCGGCCACCGCGAGGAAGGCCCCGGCGCCCGCCCGGCGCAGCGCACGCTCGTCGAGCCAGCGGAGCGAGAGTCGGTGCGTGCGCGCCAGGCGCGCGATGCCACGGGCGTAGCTGTGGGCATCGAGGATGTTGGGAGGGAGCGCGGTCAGCCAGCGGACAAGGTTGGTGCCGCGCGCAGCCGCGGTGGCGTAGCGCACGTCGAGCGCGCCGGCGTCGGTGAGCAGCACGCGGCGCAGCGGCCGCTCATCGGGCACGCTCGCGCGAAAGCTCGGCAGTGGAAACGCGTGGGCGAGGGCGGCCGCCAGCAGCGCCTCGAGCGGGCCACGCGCCGCGGCGCCGGAGGACCCCGGAGCGGCGAGGGCGATGCTCGCCGGGCTGCGCGCGGCCGCTTCCTTGAGCATGCGCCCGGCGAGCGACAGGCGCTCGAAGGGGCTCGCGTCCGCGGCCAGGTAGCCGAGCACGGCGAGCGTCTGGCGGCGATTGCCGAGCACCGTGGCGCGCACCGTCCCGCCGCGCGGCGGCAAGCGCGCGTTGAGCTCGCGCCAGCGCGCGCTGTCCGGAAGGCGAGCGAATGCCCGCGGATTCACCGACGGCGGCACCACGGCGAGCAGCGCGTCGAGGTCCGCGGACTCGAGACTCGCGATGCGCGTGGTGGTGATCGCCGGAGGCCGTGCCGTCGGGAGCACGGCGCTGCGCAGCGCGGCGGACGCCCTGGGACTCACTTGCTTTACCTGCGCCCGCTAGCCATCATTACTTACTCATTCTATCGCGAACGCGGCACAAGAGGCCTGGCACACCAAGAGCCGCGGCCGCGCCGTCGGACTCGCCCACATGACCGAACCGCCCAAGCTGGAAGACCTGGATCCCGTCGAGACGCGCGAGTGGCTCGAATCCATCGACTCGGTGCTGAAGAACCACGGCCCGGAGCGTGCGCATTTCCTGCTCGAGCGGCTCATCGACTACACGCGCCGCAGCGGCGCTTACCTGCCGTTCAAGCCCAACACCGCCTACGTCAACAGCATCCCGAGCGGGCGTGAGCCGGAGTACCCGGGCAACCGCGCGCTCGAGCGGCGCATCGAGGCGTACATCCGCTGGAACGCGCTCGCGATGGTGCTGCTCGCCAACCGCAAGTCCTCGGAGTACGGCGGGCATCTGGCGAGCTACGCCTCGTCGGCGACGCTCTACGAGGTCGGCTTCAATCACTTCTGGCGTGCGCCCTCCGAGCAGCATCCGGGCGACCTGGTGTTCATCCAGGGACATTCCTCACCGGGCATCTATGCGCGCGCGTTTCTCGAGAGCCGGCTGACGGAGGAGCAGCTGCGCCACTTCCGTCAGGAAGCCGGCGGACGCGGCGTCGGACTCTCGTCCTATCCGCACCCGTGGCTGATGCCGGATTTCTGGCAGTTCCCCACGGTGTCGATGGGCCTGGGTCCCATGATGGCGATGTTCCAGGCGCGCTTCACGCGCTATCTCGAGCATCGTGGCCTGGTGAAACCCTCTGACCAGAAGGTCTGGGCGTTCCTCGGCGACGGCGAGATGGATGAGCCCGAGGCGATGGGCGCGCTCACCATGCCGGTGCGCGAGGGCCTCGACAACCTCATCTTCGTCATCAACTGCAACCTGCAGCGCCTCGACGGTCCGGTACGCGGCAACGGCAAGATCATCCAGGAGCTCGAGGCGGCCTTCCTCGGCGCCGGCTGGAACGTCATCAAGGTGCTGTGGGGCTCGCGCTGGGATCCGCTGCTGGCGCGCGACTACAAGGGGATCCTGCGCCGCGTGATGGAGGAGACCGTCGACGGCGAATACCAGAATTTCAAGGCCAAGGGCGGTGCCTTCACCCGCGAGCACTTCTTCGGCAAGGATCCCGAGCTCAAGGCGATGGTCGCCAACATGTCGGACGATGAGATCTGGCGCTTGAACCGCGGCGGGCACGATCCGCTCAAGGTGTACGCCGCCTACGCCGCGGCGGTCGCCAGCAAGGGCCAGCCGACGGTGATTCTTGCCAAGACCGTAAAGGGCTTCGGGCTCGGCAAGGGCGGCGAGGGGCAGATGATCGCCCATCAGCAGAAGAAGATGGGCGAAGAGGACCTCAAGGTGTTCCGCGACCGTTTCAACATCCCGGTCGCCGACGACGAGCTCGCGCAGCTGCCGTTCCGCAAGCCCGCGGAGAATTCCGAGGAGGCGGGCTACCTGCGCGAGAAGCGCGCACTGCTCGGCGGCTACCTGCCGCAGCGGCGCCACGACGCGCCGCCGCTCGTCATCCCGATGCTCGAGGCCTTCTCCTCGATCCTCGAGGGCACCGGCGAGCGCGAGATCTCGACGACCATGGCGTTCGTGCGCATCCTCACGATCCTGCTCAAGGACAAGAACATCGGCCGCAACGTCGTGCCGATCGTTCCCGACGAGGCGCGCACCTTCGGCATGGAAGGCCTGTTCCGGCAGATCGGCATCTACTCCTCCGTCGGCCAGCTGTACACGCCGCAGGATGCCGAGACCCTCATGTCCTACCGCGAGGACAAGAAGGGACAGATGCTCGAGGAAGGTATCAACGAGGCGGGGTCGCTGTGCTCGTGGATCGCGGCCGGCACCGCCTACAGCAATCACGGCATCAACATGGTGCCGTTCTATATCTTCTATTCGATGTTCGGCTTCCAGCGGGTCGGGGACTTCATCTGGGCCGCGGGCGACATCCAGGCGCGTGGCTTCCTGCTGGGCGCGACCGCGGGGCGCACCACGCTCGCCGGCGAGGGCCTGCAGCATCAGGACGGCCACAGCCAGCTGGTCGCCACTACCGTGCCGAACTGCGTCGCCTACGATCCGACCTATGCCTACGAGCTCGCCGTCATCATCCACGACGGGCTGCGGCGCATGTATGCCGAGCGCGAGAGCATCTTCTACTACCTGACCGTGATGAACGAGAACTACGCGCAACCGCCGATGCCTCCGGGGGTGGAGCGCGGGATCCTCAACGGCGCCTATCTCCTGCAGATCGGCGGCCGCGGCAAGGTGCGCACGACGCTGCTCGGCTCCGGCACCATCCTGCGCGAGTGCCTGGCGGCTGCGAAGATTCTCGAGGACGACTACGGCATTCCCGCCGACGTACTCTCGGTCACGAGCTTCAGCGAGCTGCGGCGCGAGGCGCTCGAGTGCGAGCGCTGGAACCTGCTGCATCCGGACCAAGCGCCGCGTGAGCCGTACATCCGGCAGCTGCTGAAGGACCGCGAGGGGCCGGTGATCGCCGCGACCGACTACATGCGCACGGTGCCGGACCAGATCCGCCAGTGGGTCGCGGGCC
>JASHQW010000363.1 GCA_030038875.1 Gammaproteobacteria bacterium
CCGCGCCCGCCGGGCAGTACACCGTCAGCGTCAACGCCACGGTAGGCGCCAGCACCCAGGCGCTGAGTCCACTCATCTACAGCCAGGTGCAGAGCGTCACCATCGACCCGTCCACCAACGCTCTCGATCTCAACACGACCAACGGCACGATCCCGCTGAGCTCAGTGGTCAACGTGCAGTAGCCGCCGCTCAGCCAAAAACTTTTACGGAGACTCCACCATGTCGTTCAACATCGCACTCACCGGCCTCAACGCCGCCAACGAGGATCTGTCGGTCACCTCCAACAACCTCGCGAACGCCGCCACCGTCGGCTTCAAGGGGTCGCGCACCGAGTTCTCGGACCTGTTCGCCTCCACCCAGGAGGGTGCCATCGCCACCGGCAACGGCGTCGCCGTGTCCGAGATTGCGCAGCAGTTCAGCCAAGGCAATATCGAGACCACCGGTAACACGCTCGACATGGCGATCAGCGGCAACGGCTTTTTCATCACGAGCGACAACGGCGCGCTCAACTACACCCGCGACGGCGAGTTCCAGCTGAACAGCTCCGGCCAGATCGTCACGGCCTCCGGCCAGCTGCTGCAGGGCTACCCGCCGCTCGCCAACGGCGGCTTCAACACCGGCGGCCTCGCCGACATCTCGCTCACCACCAACGAGAGCCAGCCGCAGGCCACCAGCACCGCGCAGATCACCGCCAACCTGCCGGCCAATGCGACGCCGCCGACCGATGCGCCGTTCTCTGCGACCGATCCCAACAGCTACAACAACACCACCTCGCTCACCGTGTACGACTCGCTCGGCGCCGCACACACCGCGAGCCTCTACTTCATCAATACGGCGCCCAATACCTGGGAGGTGCAGCTCACGGTGGATGGCACCGCGGTCGGGGCGCCGCAGGCGCTCGACTACTCCGATACCGGCGCGCTCACCACCCCGGCGAACGGCAACGTCACCTTCCCGGCCTATACGCCGGCGACCGGTGCGGCGCCGATGAATATGACCTTCAATTTCAGCAACACTACCCAGTACGGCGGCAGCTTCGGTGTCACCGCCGTGCAGCAGAACGGCTACACCACCGGGCAGCTGACCGGTGTCAATATCTCCTCGACCGGGGTCGTGCAGGCACAGTTCACCAACGGCAACTCGGTCAACCTCGGCCAGGTGGCGCTCGCCAACTTTGCCAACGTGCAGGGCCTGCAGCAACTCGGCAACGCCAGCTGGTCGGCCACCAACGCCTCGGGCGCCGCCGTCAACGGCGTGGCGGGCAACTCCGGCTTCGGCTCGATCCAGTCGGGCTCGCTCGAGGAGTCGAACGTCGATACCACCTCGGCGCTGGTCGAGATGATCGTCGCGCAGCGCGACTTCCAGGCGAATGCGCAGATGATCCAGACCGAGGACCAGGTGACGCAGTCGATCATCGACATCCGCGGCAGCTGAGCCGCGCCAGGCACTGCACGGGTAACTCATGGACAAGCTGCTGTATGTGGCCATGTCGGGGGCGAAGGAGACACTTGCCGCCCAGGAGGCCAACAACTACAACCTGGCGAACGCCAACACGACCGGGTTCAAGGCGGCATTGTCGGCGTTTCAGACGCGCAGCGTGAGCGGACCCGGCTACGCCTCGCGCGCCTACGCGACCGCGGGCACCGTGGGCTGGAATGCCGCCGACGGCGAGCAGCAGGCCACCGGCAATGCGCTCGACGTCGCGCTGCAGGGCCCCGGCTACCTCGCGGTCCAGGATCTGTCGGGCAACGAGGCCTATACCCGCGCCGGCGACCTGCACGTCGATGTCAACGGACAGCTGGTGACCGCGGGCGGCAGTCCCGTGCTCGGCGACAGCGGGCCGATCAGCCTGCCGCCGGCGAGCTCGGTGGCAATCGGTGCCGACGGCACCGTGTCGGTGGTGCCGGCCGGGCAGACGCCCAACACCGTGGCCGCGGTCGGTCGCATCAAGCTGGTGAATCCGCCCGCCGCCACGCTCACGCGCGGCACCGACGGGTTGTACCGCACCACGGACGGCACCCCGGCCGCGGCCGATGCCAACGTGCGTCTCGCCTCCGGGGTGCTGGAATCGAGCAACGTCAACCTGCCCGGCTGCCTGGTCAACATGATCGAGCTGTCGCGGCGCTTCGAGCTGCAGGTCAAGGCGCTGCACACCGCCGACGAGGACGGCCAGTCCTCGACCAAGCTGCTGCAGTCGGGCAGCAGCGGCTGAGCAACCATCTTCGCAATAGAGGTCAACTGATATGGAACCCGCACTGTGGGCCGCAAAGACCGGGCTCGACGCCCAGCAGACCCAAATGACGGTCACGGCGAACAACCTCGCCAACGTCAACACCACTGGCTTCAAGAAGAGCCGCGCGGTGTTCGACGACCTGCTCTACCAGAACCTGTCGCAGGTCGGTGCCAACACCTCGCAGAACACCCAGGCGCCCACCGGCCTCAACGTCGGCACCGGCGTGCGCGTCGTCGCCACCGAGAAGAACTACACCCAGGGCAGCATCAACAACACCGGTAACTCGCTCGATCTGGCGATCCAGGGCCAAGGCTTCTTCCAGATACTGCAGCCGAACGGCCAGCTGGCCTACACCCGCGACGGCAGTTTCCAGCTGAATGCGCAGGGGCAGGTCGTGACGGCCGCCGGCTACCAGCTGCAGCCGGCGCTCACCATTCCGACCGGGGCGCAGAGCATCACCGTCGGCTCCGATGGCACGGTGAGCGTGCAGCTCGCCGGCCAGTCGACGCCGACCACGGTCGGCACGCTGCAGCTCGCCAACTTCATCAACCCGGCGGGACTGCAGGACATCGGCGGCAATCTGTCGGTCGAGTCGGCCTCGAGCGGCACGCCGGTGACCGGTAACCCGGGCCTGAACGGCGCGGGCACGCTGCTGCAGGGCTCGACCGAGGCCTCCAACGTCGACGTGGTCGAGGAGCTGGTCAACATGATCGCGACGCAGCAGGCCTACGAGATGAACTCGCGCGCGGTGGAGAGCACGGACCAGATGCTCACCTACGCCACGCAGAACATGTGAGCAGCTCACTGATGCGCACCTTCAGGACCCTGGTCTGTTGCGCGCTCGCCCTGGCGGCGGCGAGCGGCTGCCGCACCAGCAAGCCGCCGAAGCCCGACGACGGGCTCGCCTGGATGCAGGAGTCGCCGCCACCGCCCACCAATGGCGCCATCTATCAGGCCGGCCGCGAGGTCGTGCTGGCCGAGAACCCCATCGCCCATCACGTCGGCGACATCGTCACCATCGTGTTGAATGAGGCGACAGTGGCGCAGAAGAACGCCACCACGACGACCAGCAAGGCCAACACCATCGCGATGCCCGGCACGCAGCTCATCAACAAGAACGTGTCCTGGCTCACGAATAACGTCAACAACTCCTCCAAGTTCGACGGCGAGGGTGCGAGCGCCCAGAGCGACAGCCTGACGGGCTACCTCACCGCCACGGTCCTGAAGGTGCTGCCCAACGGCAACCTGTTTATTGCCGGCGAGAAGCAGATCGGCCTCAACCAGGGCAAGGAGTACATCCGCGTCACCGGTGTGATCCGCCCGATCGATCTCGCCTCCGACGACTCGATCCCCTCGTATCGCGTCGCAAGCGCCAAGATCACTTACAACGGCAAGGGCGCGATCGCGGATGCCAACGCGCAGAGCTGGCTGGCGCGCTTCTTCAACTCGCCGTGGGTGCCGTTCTGATGCGCGCCCATCCGCCTGCTCTGCTCGCCGGCCTCGTGCTCGGCGCCGCGCTCCTCGGCGCCGGCGCCCCGACGCACGCCGAGCGCATCAAGGACCTGGCGACGGTCGCCGGAGTGCGTACCAACCAGCTGGTGGGCTACGGACTCGTGGTCGGGCTCGACGGCACCGGGGATCAGACCACGCAGGCGCCCTTCACGATCCAGAGCATCCAGAACCTGCTGCAGCGCTTCGGCGTGACGATCCCGCCCAACACCAACCCGCAGCTGAAGAACGTCGCGGCTGTCACGGTCACGGCCGACCTGCCGCCGTTCGTCAAGCCGGGCCAGACGATCGACATCACCGTAGGCACGATCGGCAACGCCTCGAGCCTGCGCGGCGGGAACCTCATCATGACGCCGCTGCGCGGCGCCGACGGCCAGATCTATGCGATGGCGCAGGGCAACGTCGTCGTCAGCGGCTTCGGCGTCAACGGCAAGGACGGCTCGCGCATCTCTCTCAACGTGCCGAGCAGCGGCCGCATCCCGAACGGCGCCACGGTCGAGCGCGAGGTGCCGGTGAAATTCGCCGCCGACCCGCACCTGACGCTCAACCTCAACACTCCCGACTTCACCACGGCTTCGCGCGTCGCCACCGCGATCAACACCGCGGTCGGGGCCGGCAGCGCCGAGGCGCTCGATGCGGTGTCGATCCGCGTGGTCGCGCCGCTCGATCCGAGTCAGCGCATCGCCTACCTCGCGACACTCGAAGCGGTGGAGGTGCAGCCCGGCGAAGCGCCGGCGCGCGTTATCGTCAACTCGCGCACCGGCACCGTGGTCATCAGCTCTCAGGTGCACGTCACTGCCGCGGCCGTGGCGCACGGGTCGCTGTCGGTGACCATCGTCGAGCGCCAGGAGGTCAGCCAGCCGGGGCCGCTCTCGCAGGGGCAAACGGTCGTCGTGCCCAAGAGCAGTCTCGACGTGCAGCAGGCCGATGCCCGCATGTTCGTATTCCAGGCCGGCGTCAATCTCGACGAGATCGTACGCGCGGTGAACCAGGTGGGGGCGGCGCCGGGCGACCTGGTGGCGATCCTCGAGGCGCTGAAAGAAGCCGGCTCGCTGCGTGCCGAGCTCATCGTCATCTGACGGACTCATCGCCATGCCGACTGCGCCCCTCTCCAGCTCACCCGTCTCCGGCTCGAATACCAGTGTGTACGGCGACTTCGCCGGTCTCGAGAAGCTCAAGGCGGGCGCCCGTGGGCACGATCCGGCCGCGATCCGCCAGGTGGCGCAGCAGTTCGAAGCGCTGTTCGCGCGCATGATGATCAAGAGCATGCGCGATGCGATCGGCAAGGATCCGATCTTCGGCTCCGATCAGGCGCAGACCTACCAGGGCATGTTCGACGACCAGCTGTCGCTCGAGCTCACCAAGGGCAAGGGCCTCGGGCTCGCCGACATGCTGGTCAAGCAGCTGACGCGCAGCGGCGCGGCGG
>JASHQW010000364.1 GCA_030038875.1 Gammaproteobacteria bacterium
GGGCGGGGCGTTCGGCGTGACGATCGGCAGCGCCGGGATGCCGAGCAGTGGCAGCGGCAGCACCGAGACGCCGCCGTTCAGGTAGTCGTTGAGCCGCTGCCCGCCCGAGGCGTTGGAGTTATCGAGGATGTCATCGGCGATGATCCTGAGCTTCGAGCTCTCGCCCCAGGTGATGGTCAGGTTCGCGCGCCCGACCACGATGTCCTTGTTGGAAAGCTCCACCCCGAGGGGGCTCTGCGGCGGCTGCGCCACCCCGGGCTGGGCGACGACCTCGCCGTAGCCGTCGTTCCTCAGCGAGGCGAACGCAAAGCCGACGTAGACGTGATCGGCGACCAGCGGCATCGAGCCCATCGCCTTGTAGTCGCGCTCGTCGTAGTTGCCGGCAGTCGCGGAAGCGGTGAGCGTCGCCGGCCCGTCGATATCGCGCGTCACGTACTTGATCGCGCCGGCGATGGTGTTGCGCCCGTAGAGCGTCCCCTGCGGGCCAGAGAGCACCTCGAGCCGGTCGACGTCGAGCACATCGAGCAGCGCCGCCTGCGGGCGCGCCAGGTAGACGTCATCGACGTACACGCCGACGCCGGGCTGGAATCCCCACAACGGATCGCTCTGGCCGACGCCGCGGATGTAGACGTTGATGGTGCTGCTGGTGGCGCGATCCTGCGAGATCTTCATGTTGGGCACGAAGCTGCTGAGATCGGCGATGTTCTGAATGTCGTAGTTCTGGATCGCATCGGAGGTGACGGCGCTGACGGTGAGCGGCACGTCCTGGAGATTCTCGGTGCGCCGCCGGGCGGTCACCACCACTTCCTGGATCCCGCTGCTCTCTGAGGGCGTCTCCGCCTGAGCGGCTGCGCCCCCGGTGGCCGTCTGTGCCGGCAGCGCCGCCGGCAAGAGCATCGTGAGGCAGGCCGTGAGCCACGCCATGAGCGGCGCGCGTGCGTTGTTGTCCATGTGATCCCCCCCGAGCAATTATTCAACAACTGTTGAGAATATATTCAACGACCGTTGAATCCGTCAAGGCGGCGGCGCCGTTTGCCGCCGGCGGCGAATCACAGGAAACTGTCGCGGGGCTCGAGCCATGTTGCAGCGCACCAGAACGATGAAGAAAAAGACCACGGACCACCGGCCGGCCAAGGAGCGGATCCTCGACGCCGCCGAGCAGCTGTTCGCGCGGCGCGGCTTCTACGGCGTCTCGCTGCGCGACATCACCCAGGCGGCCGGGGTGGACGTCGCGCTCGTGAGCTACCACTTCGGCGGCAAGCGCGAGCTCTTCACCGCAGTGTTCGAGCGGCGCGCCGAGGTGCTCAATCGCGAGCGGCTCGAGCTGCTCGAGGAGGTGCGGCGGGCGGCGCTGCCGGCGGCCCCGTCGCTCGAGGCGATCGCCAACGCCTTCTTCGAGCCGCTGCTGGAACGCTCCGCACGCGGCGGGCCCGGCTGGAAGAGCTACTTCGCCCTCGTCGCCTACGTGAACAACTCGCCGGAGTTCGGCCCGGTGATGATGACGCGCCACTTCGACCCGCTGGTCGAGAGATTCATCGCCGTGCTGCGCGAGGCCCTGCCCGGATGTCCGGCACGCGAGGTCTACTGGGGCTATCAGTTCCTCACCGGGGCGCTCACCCTGACCTTCGCCGAGACCGGGCGGCTCGACAAGCTCTCCGGCGGCCTGTGCCGCTCCTCGGACCTCGACAGCGTGCGTGAGCGGTTGGCGCCGTACGTCGCGGCGGGCTTCCGTGCCCTGAGCGCGCGGGCCACGGCCGCCGCGTCCCGGACGCCCGTGCGGGCGGCGCGCAAAGCGCGCCGCCGCTCATGAGATACCGCCACAGTTTCCACGCGGGCAACTTCGCCGACGTCCACAAGCACGTGACGCTGCTCGCGCTGCTCGCGGCACTGAAGAGGAAGGAGAAGGGATTCCTTTACTTCGACACGCACGCGGGCCGCGGCGCCTACGACACCTCGGGGCGCGGCGCCGAGGCCGCCGCCGGCATCGGACGCTTCCTCGAGAGCGCCCCCGGCGCCCCGGAGCTGCGCCACTACGCGCACCTCCTCGGCCGGCTGCGCGCGGCGCGCGCGTCGCGGGCCTTCTACCCGGGCTCGCCGCTCATCGCGCTCGAGGAGCTGCGGCCGCAGGACCGCGCCGTGCTCGTCGAGTGGCAGGGGGCGGAGGCGCAGGCGCTCAGGGCGGCCGTCGGGGAATCCGCCGCGGGAGGCCCGTCGCAGCCGGCGCGGCCGCGCGCGCACGTCGCGCAGGGCGATGGACTGAAGCTCCTGCGCGCGGCACTCCCGCCGCCCGAGCGGCGTGCGCTGATCTTCATCGATCCTCCCTTCGAGGAGAGGCGCGCGGAGTTCGCCCGGGTGACGGCGGCGGTCGCCGATGGGCTGCGGCGCTTTGCGACCGGTGTGTTCGCCCTCTGGTACCCGATCAAGGAGCAGCGCGTCACGCAGGGCTGGCACGCGGACTTCGCGCGCGCGGTCGCGCTGCCGACGCTGGTGTCGGAGCTCTGGCTCTATCCGCGCGACTCGCGCGTGGCGCTCAACGGCTCGGGGCTGCTGGTCGTGAATCCGCCGTGGCAGACGGCGGAACGTATGCGCGCGTGGCTGCCGGAGCTCGCCGCGGCGCTCGGGCCCGGACCTTCGGCAGGCACGGAGGTACGGATGCTGTCACAATAGATTAATGAACGCCGCACCCGATCAGTACGGGGTCGTCGGGCACCCGGTCGGCCACAGCCTGTCGCCGTTCATACACGGCATGTTCGCGCGCGAGACCGGGCAGGTGATGAGCTATCGCCTGTACGACGTGACCTCGAACGACTTCGCGGGGTTTGTCGCCGGGTTCTTCGACCGCGGCGGCCGCGGACTCAACATCACCGTGCCGCACAAGATCGCGGCGGTGGAAGCCGCCAACGAGCTCACCACGCGCGCCACCCACGCCGCGGCCGTCAATACCCTGGCGCTGCGCGACGACGGCACGATCCTCGGCGACAACACCGACGGCGTGGGCCTGGTGCGCGACCTGTGCGACAACCTGGGGCTGGTCATCACCAACCGCCGCATCCTCATCATCGGCGCGGGCGGCGCGACCCGCGGCGTGCTCGCCCCGCTGCTCGGCCTCTCGCCCACTCTCGTGGTCATCGCCAACCGCACGCCCGAGCGCGCCGTCTCGCTCGCCGCCGCCTTCGCCGACCTCGGCGCCACGCACGGCGTGGGCTTCGAGGACGTCGGCTCCGAGCCCTTCGACCTCATCGTCAACGCGACCTCCGCCAGCCTCTCGGGCGAGATGCCGCCGGTGCCGGCCAGTGTGGTCGGCCGCGCCACGGTGTGCTACGACCTCGCCTACGGACGCGCCGCGACCGCCTTCGTCGACTGGGCGCGCGCGCACCGCTGCGCGCAGGCGCTGCAGGGCTGGGGCATGCTGGTCGAGCAGGCCGCGGAAGCCTTCCGCCTGTGGCGCGGCATACGTCCGGCGACGGCCGCGGTGCTGGCGGCGCTCAAGGAGCGGTCCGCTCAGCTCGATTCCCGCCTCGGCTAGGGGTGCGCCGCCCGCACCCAAGGGTTCCTCGCATGAGGAGCTGCGGCCTGGTGCCTTGACATACAA
>JASHQW010000365.1 GCA_030038875.1 Gammaproteobacteria bacterium
CCCAAGCGCGGCAAGTATCTGTCGGTGGGCAATCCCATCAAGCTGTCGGACAGCCCCTCCGAGGTGAAGCGCTCCCCGCTCCTCGGCGAGCACACCGAGGAGGTGCTCAGGGAGCTGGGCCTGAGCGGCGAGGAGATCGCGGCGCTGCGCACCGAGAAGGTCATCTGACGACCCGCGCCCGCGGCCTGCGCAACCCCGCGCGCCGCTGTCAGCGGTCACTCTTCGACAGGGCAGGCGTTCCTCACCCCCGTTGAGTCGGGCAGGTCGAAGCGCATCTCAAGCGTTTTGCCACGTTCGTCATCGGCAATGATGGTCACGGTGTGTGCCCGCAGGATCCTCTTCAGCGTGTCCTTGGGGATGGTCGCGGCAGTCCTGTCTGAGGGTCTGGCGGTGGGCACCCGGTCGGTTCCCGCGGGCCATTGTTCCTGCTCCTCCGCCCTGGCATCGAGGCGAAAGCGGACCGCGACCTTCGGGAAGTACTGAATCCCGCGAATCTCCTCCGGCTCGACGTACGCTATCTTGAGCGTGGTGCCGACCAGCAGGTTCGCGGTGAGGAACCTGGGGCGGCGGGAACCGGCGGCGGGGATGCAATCCACCCTGAGCTGCGGGTATTCGGCGATCGGCGCCGAGGTGAGGAACGCCCCAATCAGGGTGTAGCGCGTGAAGGTATAAGCGTCGGCATTATCGCGCCGCTGACTCTGCTGCCACCCGGTCTCAGCCGTGGCCGCCGGCGACGGCGGCTGTGCTTCAGCCGATGACAAAAGCAGCGCGAGCGGCACGAGCAGTGGCAATGGAGTTGGTTTCATGATTGCTTGCTCCGGAGTTCTACGTTGGCGAGCGCGGTTTCATGGCAGCCGGGCACCGCGGCGCCCCGACACACGGTAGCATCTCGCAGACGCTTGCGGTGCGGAGGTAAGTAAATGAGCAACTGGCTGATCTGTTGCTGCGCAATCCTGACGCTCACTGCACCCGGCGCGGCCGCTGCGCAGCAACCCGTCACGACCGGGCACCCGCCTGCCGCCGCTGTGTCCGCACAAGGCGCGGCGCAGCCCGGGCTCGCGCAGCTGCTCGAAGCCCGGGTGCGGGCTGCGTGGCAGGCGTTCGGGAAGAAAGACGCGAAAGCATACGCGAAATTCCTCACCGAGGACTTCCAGGCGGTGGAGGCCGACGGCGAGGGCGAGCGCTCTCGCCTGCATGTGCTGGGCGAGGTCGAGCACTGCATGTTCACGAGTTACCTTTTGCAGCTCTTTGAGGTGCAGCCGCTCGGCAGCGACTACGCGTTCGTGACCTACGAGAGCACCTTGCAGTTCCCGAAGAGCGCGGCGCTGCGCTTTCGGCGCGTCTTCATCGGCGAGCTGTGGACTCAACGCAGCGGGCAGTGGCAGATGATGCGCTACCAGGAAACTCTGGTCCGCTAGCAACGCCGGGCAGCGCCGCCACCCGGGCGGGAGGCCCGTTGCCGCTCTCCCGCCCCGCTGCGATGCTCGCGTCCGCACGCTACTGCGCCGCAAACACGCCGACGCAACCATCCGCCTGTGCGGTCTCGCAGTTACTCCCTCCGGAGGGCAGCGGCACGAAGATATGGTTGTTGATCGGATCGGCCGCGACGCTGTGGGCGTTGCCGTTGGTGGATACGTTCAGCAGCCATTGCCGGGTCGTCGCGTTGATCACGCCGAGCACCGGCCCGGTGGGCATGTCGCGCGCCGCGAGATAATAGTTGCCGTCGCCGGGGTTGTACCAGGTCTCATCCACGAAGCCGACGTTGTTGATCGTGGTGAGCACCTGGCCGGTCGTGCCGTTGATGATCACCGTCGAGGGCGCGAAGGCACGTCCGTCGTGATCGGCGCAGGCCACCATCACGTCCGTGCCGGGTCCCACGTTGACGCCGGTCGGCATGCAGTTGTAGATCGGGAAGCTGTTGATGATCGCGGGTACGTAGCGCGTGACTCCCTGGTACGTCACCGGGTGCAGCGGATCGATGACGTCGACGCTGCCGACCGTGATGTCGGAAGTCGTGTTTGCGTTGGTGAGCAGGAACGTGTGGGTGGGCGGGTAATACGCCATCGCGCCGAGCCCCGCCGGCGAGATGGCACCCGTGCAGCCGGCGGGTGTGCCGGGCCCGGCAGGGCAGAACACCCCGCCGTGCACAGTCGAGGTGGACACCGTCACCTGCGGACCGTGGTGACAGGCGACGTCCGGGTTGTGCGACGGCGCACCGGCCGCGTGGCCGGAGACACCCGACGGGACCGGGGGTCCCGGCACGCCGGGCACAGGGGCGATTCCCGGTCCTGCGCTGTCGAACTGCAGCGACGGATCGGGACAGGGGAACGCCGGATTTCCCACCGGCCCGTTGGCGCCGCCATCGTCGATGAAGGCGGTGGTGTCGTTCTGCGCCGCGCCGTCGTAGTAGATCTGACCGACGATGCAGGTCGAGTAGTTCGCCGGGAAGGTCGAGAACGGGCCGCCGGGGCTGAAGGGCGGTTGAGTGCCGGCGCCGGCGAAGCCGGCCTGGTCGGCGTATGACAGACAATGCGCCTGCACGTCGTTGGCCGAGCGGGTGACGACCCCCGTCACGTCGATGATGGTCACGAAGGGCAGCCCGGGGTCCCCGTTGATGATCGCCACCAGATAATGGCCCTTGCCGTCCTGCGGGAAAGTGACCACCGCACCCGTGGTTGCGACCTCATCGCCGCGCAGGTCGCCGCAGCTCGGGTCGGAGAAGGCCCGGCCGTTGGCGGACGCCATGCAGCCGGTGATGCCGGTCGGACCGTCGTAGTCGGGCGAGGAGCCGGTCGGGATGGTGGCGGTGAGTACCGGGGCCGACGAATAGCCGGAGGCGATCGCAGGCGCCAGGTCGAACACGTACAGGATCGAGCTGCCGTTGCCGGCGAACAGGAAGTTGCCGTCCGCGGAGATCTCCAGACCGTTCGGGCCCGACAGCGGGTTGAGGTTGTTCGAGCGCGAGGCGCAGCACTGGCCGCCCACGAAGCCGCCGAAGTTGCCGTCCGGGCCGAAGAAGCCCGGCAGGCGGAAGCCGTTGGTCTTGCAGCCGAAGCGGGTGTAGTTGCCCTGCGCGGTAGTGAGCGGTGGAATCGTCTCCCCGGTCGTGGCGTCCGACCAGCACGGGCTGGCGTTGAAGCCCTCCTCGGCGATGGAGTTGTCGCCACCGATGGCCCACAGCGCGATGTTGGTCACGGAGCTGAACACCGGCACGTCGAGGCCGATGCGATCCGACACCATGTAGACCCGGTTGACCGGATCCACCCAGCTGATGTCGAAGATGTTGAAGGGCCCGCCGGGCTCGCCGTTGGGGTTGTGCTCCGGTACCAGCATGACGTCGATCAGTCCGATCGAGCCATTCTGCTGGGTGCCGCACACGGGACAGCCGGAGGGACTACTGCCGCAGCTGTTCAGCACCATGAGCAGGCCGAGCAGGGCGACGATGCGAAGGGCAACCCTGGTAGTTTTCATCCGATCTCCTCCAACGATAACCGGCGCATCAAAACCGGAACTGAAGCGTCTCGAGAAACACGACGTAGTTGCGCGGCAGAATGCCCTGCACGCTTGGGTCCTTGAGCCGATCGATGTTCATGTCCGTTTTGAGGAGAACCCAATAGTTGAGGTACCAATTCACTCCGAAGCTGAACTGATCGGTCGCGTCCTCGTAGGCCGGCGAGATCACGGGCGTGATCGGGCAGGCGGGGACGGTCGACTCGTCGCAACTCGAGCCGGGGGCATTGCCCGACAGGTGGGAGTAGCGGAACTTGATGGCCCAAGCGCCCCAGCCCGGCGCGCCGGACTCGCCGGGCGAAGCCGGGCCGATGACCGGATGCTTGACGCGCGGCAGGGCATTCAGCGGATCGCTCTCACCGGTCAGGAAGTACACCGCCGACACGTAATATCCCTCGCCCACCACCGGCGGCTGGCTGAGGAAGCCGATGCCGCCCGTCGCGATCGAGCCGATGTCGCTGCGGTCCTGCTGCAGATGAGCGTACTCGGCGCGAACGCCGAGCGGCCCGTCGAGCCAGGAGAGGAAGCCGTTGTAGCGGTTGACGTTGCCGTTGATGTGGAACTGCGGGAAGAAGGTGTAGGTGTTGTCGTTCATCAGGCCGCTGAAACTCACCTCGCCCGCCAGGCCTTTGGAGCGGCTGTGCTCGTAGGATCCGCCGAAGTTGAGATCCTTCAGCACAGCGATGTCGGAGTTCTTCCACGGCGCGAAGCGCAGCCGGCCGACCATCTCGGGCTCGTTGGTCGTGCCGCTCGTGAGCAGGCCTTGACCATTGAATACGCCGACCCAGTAGGCCACGTCGCCGCCGACGAGATCGCCGTGGATGTCGAGGCCGGGAGCCCGGTTCGCGCCGCCCGCGTCGGGATAAAGCACCCCGATGATCGAGCGGTTGGCGAAATCGACCGCGGTGTCGGCCGTACCCACCTCGAGCGCATACGGCACCTTGAACTGTCCCGCCATGATCCTGAAGGCGGGGTCGGGCTTGAAGTCCATGTAGGCATCGCGGACCGTGGGGCTCGAGATGGTCTCGATCTGCATCACGTAGTCCAGCTGCTTGCCGTAGCTGCCTTCGAAGCCGAAACGGGCGCGCGTGATCGAGAAGGAGTCGGGAGGCGCACCGTATTCGTTGCCGTAGACCGCGTACTGCGCGTCGAGGTAACCGGTGGGCATGAGGATGAAGTTGCCGTCGGCACTGCGCAGGAAGAAGTGCTCGCCGTTCCAACCGGCGGTGGCAGGCTGATTGGCCCTGGCCTGCAGCGTGTCGACCTGCTTCTGCAACTGGTTGATATCCGCCTGAGTGGCCGGCGCCTGCGGAGCCGCGCCGGGCGCCGGCGGCGCGGCGG
>JASHQW010000366.1 GCA_030038875.1 Gammaproteobacteria bacterium
CGAGGCGAATCAGAGCGATGGTCCAGTCATCGCGGGTTTGCAGGATGCGATCGAGCATAGGCAGCGGCGCCCGCAGTGCGCGCGACGAGTATGCAATGCGCTCCGTCGCTGAAGCAACGCGACCCACGCAATTCGACATAGGGGGCGCTCAATTTGGCATAGCGGCCGCAGACGACGAGTGATTTCATCGTGGCGCGCGGCGCCCGCCGCCCGAGAAGACGGTTACTGACAAGAAAGAGGGGGCTCGGCCGATGAGGATCAACCCAAAGTGCGCGGCTGCGGTTGCGGCGATTCTGGGGACGCGCCTGGGCGCTGCGGTCGCGGCAGATCAACCCGCAGGTCCCGAAGCCGCCGGCCCGGCCGGAATTCAGGAGGTCGTCGTCACCGCCCAGCGGCGCTCAGAGAATGCGCAGGACGTCCCGATCGCGATGCAGGCGCTCACGGGGGAGTCGCTGCAGCAGCTCAACATCTCGAACTTCGACGATCTGATCCGCTATCTGCCCAACGTGACCGCACCTTCCGCGGGACCGGGCCAGGCGCAGATCTTCATGCGGGGCTTAAGCGCCGGGAGCGCGGCGGGGCAATGGGGCGGCTCGATCAGCGGCTTCCCGAACGTCGCCATCTATCTCGACGAGCAGTCGGGGCAGCTGCCCGGGCGCAACCTCGACGTCTACGCCGCCGATCTCGAGCGCGTCGAGGTGCTCGAGGGGCCGCAGGGGACGCTGTTCGGCGCCGGCGCCCAGGCCGGGGTCATCCGTTACATCACCAACAAGCCGAAGCTCGACGCGACCGAGGCGAGCGTTACCGCAGGCTACGGCACGACCGCGGGCGGCGACCCGAACTCCGACGTCACCAGCATCCTCAACCTGCCACTCGTGAGCGACACACTGGCCGTGCGCGCGGTGGTCTACGAGGACCGACGGGGCGGTTACATCAACAACCTCCCATCCACCTTCACGCGCCAGCCGACCGACCTCGGCATTCCCTATGCAAACTATCCGGCGGGCTGCGCAGCCACGGGGACCTGCCAGGTGCCGCCCGGGAGCCCGGTGATTAACAACTACCCGCTGGTGGGCAACGCGATCAATCCGGTGACCTACGAGGGGCTGCGCGTCTCGGCGCTCTGGCACCTCAACGACGACTGGAATGCGCTCCTCACCCAGAGCTATCAGGACATCGACGCCGCCGGGGTCTTCTACCAGATGCCGACGAGCTCGGACGGCGTGCCGCTGCCGCCGCAGTCGGTCACGCTGTTCAACCCGTCTTATAACAAGGACCGGTTCGAGAACACGGCCCTGACGCTCACCGGACGAGTCGGCGATCTCAAGCTCGTCTACGCGGGCTCGTATCTGGTGCGCAACGTCGAGACGGTCCAGGACTACACGAACTACGCGCGCGGCAAGTATGCCGACTATTACCAGTGCCACGGCGCCGATAACGGCCTGCCGGCGACCTGCTACTCGCCGTCCGCCACCTGGAACGAGACGGAGCGCAACACGCACCTGAGTCAGGAGCTGCGGCTCAGCACCCCGGACGAGTGGCGGCTACGCGGCATCGGCGGCGTCTTCTGGGAGGACTTTCGCATCGACGATGAGCTGAACTGGCTGTACAAGACGCTGCCGGCCTGCACCACCACGGTGGTGTTCGGCTGCCTGACGGACATCGGGCCGCAGCCCGGCTCGAGCGTCAACAACCCGGCGCCGATCCGCGGAGACAACGTGGCGTTCTTCAACGACGTCAAGCGCGGCTATACCCAGACGGCGCTCTTTACCTCACTGGACTTCGACATTTTTCCCAAGGTGCTCACCGTCACGGCGGGCACGCGCTACTACCATTTCGACAATGAGGAGAAGGGCGCCGTGGCCGGCAGCTTCTACTGCTACGAGGCCGGTCTGCCGCCATGCCTGAATTACTCGACCAACATCGACGCCGAGGGCCTGCATACGACCTACAAGGGCTTCAAGAGCCGCGCGAACCTGACCTGGCACTTTCTGCCGGACGCCCTGGCCTACTACACCTGGTCGCAGGGCTTCCGCCCCGGGGCCTTCAACCGTAACGCCGCCTGCTACATCCCGGGTGCCGCGGGAACTCCGCTCTACTGCTCGCCGCTCGCGTACGAGTCCGACGCTCTGACCAACAACGAGATCGGCTGGAAGACCGAGTTCCTGGACCACCGCCTGCAGTGGAACGGCGCCGTGTACCAGGAGGACTGGAAGAACGTTCAGGTCTCCTTCTTCGATCCGGGCGTGCTCGGGAACGTAGGCTTCAATGCCAACGGGCCGGACTACCGGATCCGGGGCCTCGAGACCTCGCTGATCGCGGTGCTTACCCAGGGTCTCACGCTCGAAGGCGGCGCGGCCTGGAACAGCAGCGAGCAGACCAATTCGCCTTATCTGATCGCGAACAACCCGGCGCTGCTGCAGAATCCCGCCACCGCGGGCGAGTACGGCCAACCGATCACGATCATCGGCAATCCCTACGGACCGCTCGGCACCCCGAGCGCCAACTGCCCGCCGCTGCAGTTCAATGCGCGCCTGCGGTATCAGTGGGTGATGAGCTCCTACAACCTGTTCGCGCAGGCGGGTGCGACCCACACCGCCCATTCGTTCACCCAGTTCGGCAGCAATCCCTCGCTCCCCACGGCCGGGGCCATCAGCACCACGCAGCTGCGGTTCGAGAATCCTCCGTATACGATCTACGACGCATCGACCGGCATCGCCAAGGACGCCTGGACGGCGGAGCTCTACGCGCAGAACCTCACCAACGTGATTACGAGCACCTGGACCTCGACCGCGCAGTTCGCGCTGCAGCAGACCATCACGAGGCCGCGGGTGCTCGGCGTGAGGATCGGCTACCGATTCTGAGTCAGTCGTACCAGCCGGGCGACTTGATCGCGTTCTTGAAGAACGCGGTGCTGTGGCCGATCCAAAGCTGCGCGTTCTTCTCCTTGAGGAACCGCTCGATCCTCTCCCGGGACTCCCGGGTTCCCGTGCTCTCTTCCTCCTTCGGCATGCGGTGGAGCGTGCGCTCCTCGGCGTAGTGCCAGAGATCTCCCGAGAGCACGATGCCCCCCGTTCTCGCGAGCTTCACGTAGAGCGCCTGGTGCCCGGGGGTGTGGCCGGGCGTGAACTTGAGCACCACCGTGCCGTCGCCGAAGACGTCGTGGTCGCCGACGAACACCTCTCTGCGGGCCTGGGCGAGCGCTGAGTAGAGCGCGACGTAGGCGGGATCGGCGCCGGCAGCGAACATGAAGTCGAGCTCTGCCTTCTGGGTCAGCCAGATCGAGCCTGCGTAGTCGTTGGCATTACCAACGTGATCCCAATGCGAGTGAGAGATCGCGAGATAAGTAATATCGGCCGGCGTGATGCCGATATCGGCCAGCTGGCCGCGGAGGGTATTGAACTTGATCTGCCCATAACCGCCGTCCACGTTCTCCCACAGGGGCCGGCCCACCAGCCGATCGGATAAGCCGGTATCGAAGAGCAGGATGCCCTTCGGATGGATGACGAGGAAGCAGGGCACCGACATGTTGGTATCGGCGACCTCCTCGCGCGTAAGCTGGTAATCCTCGGGCCGGTTGTAGGTGAGCGTGCCACAATCGATCACGTAGAGCCGTGGCGAGCTCACCTTCGGGAGCGGGGCGAGCCCGGGCGGACGGGGCGCGGCGGCGGGTGCCGTCTCCGCGGCGGTCGCGGTCGCGGGCGCGGCGAGCACGCACGTCAGCGTGAGCGCCAGCAGCAGCGTGCGGGCGGCGCGCACGCTGTGATCGGCTTCCCGCACGTGCTGTCGCTTTTTGTCTACGCTGTGCCGCAAGGGATTCCGGGGGCTATCGTTCCTGCCTGGCTGCATCTTGGGGGGCATATGAGTGTGG
>JASHQW010000367.1 GCA_030038875.1 Gammaproteobacteria bacterium
GTGCCGCTCAAGAAGTTCATGCTCGATCAGACCCGCGAATCCGACATCGCCACCTTCGTGCGCATCTCGGGCGGCAAGGGTTTCGCGAGCCCGCAGGACGTGCCGCTGACGCTGCTGGTGCCGGCTTTCGTCACCAGCGAGCTCAAGACCGCGTTCCTCATCGGCTTCCTCATCTACATCCCCTTCGTGATCATCGACCTGGTGGTAGCGAGCGTGCTGATGTCGATGGGCATGATGATGCTGTCGCCGGTGCTGATCTCGCTGCCCTTCAAGCTGATGCTGTTCGTGCTGGTCGACGGCTGGTCGCTGGTCATGGGCACGCTGGCCGCGAGCTTCTATTCCTGAAGGAGCGCCTCACCCCATGAGTCCCGAAACCGTCATGACCGTCGGCAGCCGCGCGCTCGAAGTCACGCTGATGCTGGCGGCGCCCATGCTGCTCGTGGCGCTGATCACCGGCCTCATCGTCGGCGCGTTCCAGGCCGCGACCCAGATCAACGAGATGACGCTGTCCTTCATCCCGAAGCTGATCGCGATCTCCGTCGCGCTGATGATCGCCGGGCCCTGGATGCTGAAGGTGCTCATCGGCTACACCCGCGAGCTCTTCGAGAGCATCCCCCAGCTCATCAACTGAGCTGCACGGCGAGCTGCACGGAACGCGCATGATCAACTTGAGCGCCCATCAGCTGCAGGACTGGGTCGCACTGCTCTACTGGCCCTTCGTGCGCATCGGCTCGTGCTTCATGGTCGTGCCGGTGTTCGGCGCCAGCACCGTGCCGGCGCGCGTGCGCGTGGTGCTCGCGGGTGCGGTCACGCTCCTCATCGCGCCGCTCCTGCCGGCCTCGCCGCCGGTCGCGGCCTTCTCCGCCGCCGGCTGCGTGATCACCGTGCAGCAGGTGCTGATCGGTGTCGCGCTCGGCTTCTGCCTGCAGATCCTCTTCGAGGCGGTAAACCTCGGCGGTCAGATGCTCGGCAACAGCATGGGACTCTCGATGGCGATGAACGTCGACCCGCTGCACGGGAGCGACGCCAGCACGCCGGCGGTCGGGCAGCTCTACACGCTGCTGGTGACGCTCACCTTCCTCGCCTTGAACGGCCACCTGGCGCTGATCGAGGTGCTGGCGCACAGCTTCCGCACGCTGCCCGTGGGAGCCGACGGGCTGGGTGCCGCGGGACTCGGCACCGTCGTCAGCTGGGGCTCGCAGCTCTTTGCCGGGGCGCTCGCGATCGCGCTCCCGGGCGTGACGGCGCTCCTCATCGTGAACCTCGCCTTCGGCGTCATGAGTCGCGCCGCGCCCGCCTTCAACCTTTTCGCCATCGGCTTACCCGTTTCGCTGGTGTTCGGGCTGGTCATCGTGACGGTGGGACTGCCGGCGGTACAGGCGACCTTCATGGAGCTGCTCGCGCGTACCCTCGAGGGGCTCGAGCGGCTGATCGGCGCGGCGGACCTGTAGTCATGGCCGAGAACGACAACAGCCCGGCCGGCGAACGTACCGAACAACCGACGGCCAAACGGCTCGAGCAGGCGCGCGAGCAGGGCCAGGTCCCGCGCTCGTCTGATCTCGGTGCCGCGGCGGTGCTGCTGGTTGCAGCCGGAGGCTTGCAGCTCCTCGGCGGCTGGTGCGGCACGCAGCTCAACACGCTCATGCGCGCCGGGCTCAGCATCCCCCGCGAGCGCGCGCTGGATGAGGGCGCGGCTCTCGGCGCCTTCGCGAGCGCGGGAGCGCACGCGTTCTACGCCTGCGCGCCGCTCTGGAGCCTGACGGTGCTCGCAGCTCTCGCAGCCCCACTCGCGCTCGGCGGCCGCGGCTTCCACCCGCAGGCATTGGTCCCGGATTTCTCGCGTCTCTCCCCCGGCGCCGGCTTCGCCCGCATGCTCTCGCTCAACGGCGCGGTCGAGCTCGCCAAGGCCTTCGCCAAGTTCCTGTTGCTGGCGCTGGTCGCCGCGCTGGTGCTGTGGAGGCAGTCGGGCGCGATCCTCGCCTTGAGCGGTGAGCCCGTGCCGGTGTCGATAGCACACGCCGCCTCGATCACGAGCGTGGCGCTGCTCGCCCTCGCGACCACGCTGGCACTCATCGCCGCGGTAGACGTGCCGTGGCAGTTGTGGCGCTACACGCAGACCCTGCGCATGACGCGCGAGCAGGTGCGCGAGGAACTGAAGGACACCGAGGGCTCGCCGGAGATCAAGGGCCGCATCCGCAAGATCCAGAACGAGCGCGCCCGGCGCCGCATGATGCGCGAGGTGCCCAAGGCCGACGTCGTGGTGGTCAACCCCACCCACTTCGCGGTGGCGCTGCGCTACGACGAGCAGCGCATGCGCGCGCCCATCGTGGTCGCCAAGGGACAGGACCTGATCGCGGCGCGCATCCGCGCGATCGCCGAGGAGCACCACGTGCCGATCTTCGAGGCACCGCCGCTCGCGCGTGCCCTGCACCGGCACGTGGAACTCGGTGCGGAAATCCCCGCCGCGCTCTACGTGGCGGTCGCGCAGGTGCTCACCTACCTCGCCCAGGTACGCGCGGCACGGCGCGACGGCGCGGCCCCGCCGCCGCGCCCAAGCATCGAGGTCCGCCTCGATCCCGGCCCGCCGCTCCACTAAAGGCTGACGCGACCGACCATGCCCACCGCCACCAACCCGACCAGTCCGAGCCTGCGCGAGCTGCTGCGCGCCGGCATCGGCGTGCCGGCCGGCATGCTGGCGGTGCTGGCCATGATCGTGCTGCCGCTGCCGCCGATGGCGCTCGACGTGCTGTTCACGTTCAACATCGCCCTCTCGATCGTGATCGTGATGGCGGTCTTCTACGTGGCGCGCCCGATTGAGTTCGGCGTGTTCCCGACGGTGCTGCTGCTCGCAACGCTGCTGCGCCTGGCGCTCAACGTCGCCTCGACGCGCGTCGTGCTGCTGAACGGCCACACCGGTGCGCAGGCGGCCGGGCACGTCATCCGCTCCTTCGGCGAGTTCGTCATCGGCGGCAACTTCGCCGTCGGCGTGGTGGTGTTCATCATCCTCACCATCATCAACTTCGTGGTGGTCACCAAGGGCTCGGGCCGCATCTCCGAGGTGAGCGCGCGCTTCACCCTCGATGCCATGCCCGGCAAGCAGATGGCCATCGACGCGGACCTGAACGCCGGGCTCATCACCCAGGACGAGGCGCGCACGCGCCGCGCCGAGGTGCGCGCCGAGGCCGACTTCTACGGCTCCATGGACGGCGCCAGCAAGTTCGTGCGCGGCGACGCGGTCGCCGGCATCCTGGTCCTCCTCATCAACATGGTCGGCGGGCTTGCCATCGGCACGCTCGGCCACGGCCTCACCCTCGCCAACGCGGCGCGTACCTACACGCTGCTCACCATCGGCGACGGCCTGGTGGCGCAGCTGCCGGCGCTGCTGCTCTCGACCGCGGTGGCCATCATCGTGACGCGCATGTCGCGCCCCCAGGATATGGGCGGCGAGCTGCGCCGCCAGCTGCTCGGCAACCCCAAGGCGATCGGCGTCGCGGCCGCGCTGCTCGGCGTCATGGGTCTCATCCCCGGCATGCCGAACTTCGTATTCCTGGCGATGTCGGCGCTGTGCGGCGCCGGCGCCTGGACGCTGCAGCAGCGGCGTGCGGCACCGCCGAAGCCGGCGCCCGCGCCGGCTCCGCAGCCGGCCGAGAACAAGGAGTTGAGCTGGGACGACGTACAGCCGGTCGATCGCCTCGGGCTCGAGGTCGGCTACCGCCTGGTGCCGCTGGTCGATGCCAAGCAGAAGGGCGATCTTCTCGGGCGGGTGCGTGGCGTGCGGCGCAAGCTCTCCCAGGATCTCGGCTTCCTGGTCCCCGCGGTGCACATCCGCGACAACCTCGAGCTCGCGCCCAACGCCTATCGCATCACGCTCGGCGGCGTGCCGATCGGCGAAGGCGTCATTCACCCCGATCGCGAGCTGGCGCTGAATCCCGGCCGCGTGTTCGGACCCGTGCAGGGCATCGCCACGCGCGATCCCGCCTTCGGCATGGAGGCGATCTGGATCGAGCCCAGCTCGCGCGATCACGCGCAGACGCTCGGCTACACGGTCGTCGACCCGGGCACCGTGATCGCGACACACCTCTCCTCCCTGATCCAGGCGCACGCCCACGAGATTCTCGGCCACGAGGAGGTGCAGCACCTGCTCAACCTGGTGGCGAAGTCGGCTCCCAAGCTGGTCGAGGACCTGGTGCCGAAGGTGCTGACACTCGCCGCCCTGGTGCGGGTGCTGCAGGGCCTGCTCGCCGAGCGGGTGCCGATCCGCAACATGCGCACGATCCTCGAGACGCTCGCCGAGAACGCGCCGCGCACGCCCGACCCGGCGGCGCTCCAGAGCCAGGTGCGTATCGCGCTCGGCCGGCAGATCGTCCAGGACATTGCCGGCCCCGCGAGCGAGGTCCCCGTTATGTCACTCGACGCCGAGCTTGAGCGGTTGCTCACAGGCGCGCTCACCGGCAACGCCGCCAACCCCACCCTAGAGCCCGGTCTGGCAGAGAAGTTGCAACAACGTCTGTCGGAGTCGGCGCGCCGACGCGAGGCGGCCGGGGAACCGGCCGTGCTGCTGGTACCGCCGGCACTGCGGGCACCGCTCGCGGGCTTCGTGCGCTCGAGCGTGCCGGGACTGCACGTGCTGGCCTGGAACGAGATTCCGCACAGCCGCAAGGTGCGCCTCGTGACCACCGTGGGCCGCTAAAGGAGCTGGAGTGAGAATCATCAGATACACGGCACCGGACACGCGCCAGGCGCTCCGCGGGATACGCGAGCGCCTCGGCGATGATGCGGTGATCCTGTCCTCGAAGCGCACGCCGGAGGGGGTCGAGCTGACCGCCGCGGTGGACTTCGACGCCACGCGCCTGGAGAACGCCGCCGTGCCGCTCGCGCCGCCGCCGGCGGAGAAGCTGCCCGCCCCCGTGCGTACCACCGCGGTGCCTACCCCCGATCCCGCGATCGCCCGTGTGGCCGCGCAGCTGCGCGCCGCCGCTCCCGCCCCTGCCGC
>JASHQW010000368.1 GCA_030038875.1 Gammaproteobacteria bacterium
TTTCCCTACGAATACGAGACCGGCAAGCTCGCGATCGACGTGATCAACGGCAGCGAGCTGCTGCGGCGCTGGGTGGACGATGCCGCGGCCACTCCAGCGGATCTCGACGCGCTTGCGCGGGCCGACGAGAGCGCGTGGGAGGCGGAGCGCCGCGCGGTGCTGCTGTACTAGTTTTCATTGGCCGAAATTCGCAGGAAGCGATTTCGGCGGACATCACTTCGATTGCCGCCGGCAAAAAGCGTGGTTTTTGCCGGCTACGCAGCAGAGAGCGATCTGGGCGGCGGGCACTTCACTGGGCCTCATTTAGCGGTGCAGCTCGAGTAAGGTGGCCCCTCGCCGGGCACGATCGGACAGAGCTGCACCGGCCCGAGCTGCGCGAGACGCGCGCTCCAGTACTTGCCGTCGAGCGCGAGCGGATGGGCGGAGTCCGGCCCGTGCTCGGTCCACTGCAGCGCGTAGAAGTCGTCCGGGCCCCTGATCGCCACCATGACCGAGGTCTCGCTGTGCGCCTTGCCGCCCGAGGTGACGCGCCCGCAGCTCACCACGGTGGCGAACGACGGCTCCTTTGCGAGCGGCTGCGGGCCGAGATCGAGCGCCACGTAGGTGTCCGGGCAATGTCGCTGGAAACCGCGCGCGAGAGCCTGCAGGTAGGCCTGCGGAGTCGCCTCGGCGCTGTAGGCCATGCCCTGGACGCCGGTGAGCGTGATCATCCGCGACCAGTCGTCCACGCTTTCCCCCGCGGGGACGTGCTCGCGGACGTAGATGTTGCCGGTAGTGCGCTCGAAGCTGAGCTTGAAGGGCGCCGGCAGCGAGAAGGCGACGAGCCGGTGGAAGACCGGCGTGACTACCCGGTCGGCGCCGCCTGCCGTTGTGGGCGCGCCCGCGCCGGCGGCAGCGGCGCCACCCGCAATCAGTACCAGGAACGACGCGACGGCAGGCGCGCGCGGGCAGTGCATGGCGGTGAAGCATAGCGCACGCCGCCCGATCGCTTGTCTTAATCTGGCGAATGCCTGGCCGTTCGCGGCCTGAGCCGCGCCCTTCGTTTTACGGTAAGTTCGGCCGCGACGCGCGGCGGATTCGCGCACAATGGGGCCGACGACGCCAGGGGTTTCGGTCGCCGCAAAAACGGCGCGCCGACAAATAAAGATAGGGAGTGGGGTCATCGTCTCCGCACCAAGACCGTCACGCGTAGCGCCGGCCGCGCTCGCGATGTTCCTTGCGATTTACGCCGCTGCCGCCGGCGCCGCGCCCGTGGTCGCGGCCTTCGTCGTGCGCACCAATCTCGAGCCGCTGATCCGCGCCGCCGCCGATTCGCCCGTGCAGTTCGCGGTGCCGGTACCGCACGCGGCTTCGACCGCGGCTTCCGGCAGCTGGTCGGTCGCCGCCGGACAGGGGACCTGGCGCTACGCGGTCCAGGTTCCGAGCGCCGTGTCGCTGTCATTTCATGCGCTGGCGCCCTCGCTCCCCGAGAGCGCCACGCTGCTGGTGAGCGGCGGCGGGACCACGACGAGCTATGGTGCGGGCGACCTGCGCCGCGGCGAGCTTTGGAGCCGGATCCACGCGGGCGACACGCTGGAGCTCTCGCTGACGGTGGCGGCCGCCGATATTGCCAGGGTCGAGCTGCGCATCGTGAGCCTGCAGGCGGGCTATCGGGCGCTGGGCGCCGGTGTGCAGGATCACCCGGTCTACCGGCGCCTGATCATGCCCCCGGGCGGCAACTCTTCGGACAACGCCACCTGCGTCACCAACTACGAGTGCGAGGTCACCGCGGGCAACGCGACGCCGGCCGCCGCCACCGTGGCTCTGATCGTCGAGAACCTCTATCAGTGCACCGGCACGCTGATCAACGACGTGCCCGGCGACAACACGCCCTACGTGCTCACCGCCCGGCACTGCGAGACGGGCAGGCTCGGCGGCGGCAATCCCGCCGCGGCCGCCGGCGTCACGGTGTACTGGGATGCCACGAGCGCGTGTGGAACTGCGCTCGGCTCGATCTACGATGGCCACCTTCCGGCGCAGACGGGCGCGCGCACGGTGGTCGAGCAGCAGGACGCCTGGCTCATCGCGCTCGACACCGACCCGGTGGCCGCGGATGCCCAGTTCGCGGGCTTCGATGCCTCCGGAGGCGCGGTGCAGGGCGGCTACACGATCCATCAGGCCGAGGGCCGCGACAAGCAGTTCGTGAGCTGGTCGGGGACCGCGTTCGCGCTCGAGGAGCAGGACGCGCTCGGGACCGCCTACCTCTCCGATTTCCTCGAGACCGTCAACCAGAGCGGCAACATCGGCCCGGGCGCCTCGGGCAGCGGCCTCTTCAACCACGCAAACCATCTGGTGGGCGCGCTCGCGCTCGGCCGCCAGAGCTCCGACCCCTCCGGGTACGGCGCCTGTCCGCTGACGCCCGCACCCGCGCCGAATGGCTCGAATGGCGTCGCCGACTTCACGGCGCTCGCCGCAGTGTGGAGCTCGACCGCCGACACGACCAGCAGCACCGGCGGCACGACGCTTCAGTCAGTGCTCGATCCCGGGAACACCCGCAGCCTCGTCGTCCCCGGCAAGCCCGTCGAGCTCGTCGCATCCGACGCCGCGCCACCGCCCGCGCCGCAGATCACCTTCAGTCCCGCGACCGTCACGGCCGGGCAATCCTTCACGGCCGGCTGGTCGGCGACCAGTGCGGCGAACTGCACTCTGACGGGGGGAATCCCGGGCGGAGCGTGGGGCAACAGCGCGCAGTCGTTTCCTCCGGCGGGATCCCTGGCCGAGTCGGGTCCCGCGGGTCATTACACCTTTGGCCTGATCTGTCAGAGCGTGGCGGCGAACAGCCCGCCGGTATCGACGCAGGCGACACTGACAATTACACCCGAGGAGGCATCCGCGACCGTGAGCGCAGCGGACGTGACGGCGACGGACAACAACACCGGTAGCACCGGAGGAGCAGGCGCGATGGGAATTCTCGAGGGCACCATACTGGCAGCACTACTGGCGTGGAGCCTCCTGCGACGCGCTCCTGGTGGCAGGCGCTGGCGGCTCCCCGGACAGCTGCGCCCGGTGAGGCGCGCCGTCCGGCAGCAGGAACGTCCGCCGCGCGGCCGCTGAGGCCAACCGCTCCGGGCTGTACCAGCACGCGAGCGCCGACTTCTCGATGAGGTCGGGATTTTCGTGCGCAAAGGCCGCGAAATCGGCGGCGCCCGCGGCCTCCATGCGCTCCGCGATCAGCGACAGGAAGGCGACCGTGACCGTCTGATGGAAGGCCTGCGGTCTGCCGGCCTGCGCCGTCATCGCGCGCAGCGCGCGGCTGTAGTGCAGCAGCGTCTCGGCGAAGTCGTGGCGCTTCAGCATCTCGAAGGCCATGCGCACGTGCTCGCGGTGCGGGAAGTCGGCCGCGGGTATCTCACCGCGCAGGAAGCGCCCGAGCTCGGGGCAGTCAGCCGCCATCCTTGCCGGCCTCGCGCATGTGGTGTGAGTCCTTGGCCGACAGCTCGAGACCATAGACCGCGCGCAGCGCCCTGATCTTCTTCAGGGTGAGCGCCGAGAAGGGCGCCTTGCCCTCGAAGGCATGCAGCACGATCCCCTCGAGCAGATCGCCGAGCGACAGGTCGAGCTCGGTGGCGAGCGCCTTCAGCACCTTAAGCAGGTGAGTCTCCAGGCGCACGCCGGTCTGGGTGCGAGCGATGATCTTCACGCGGCTATTGTACCATGGTACCAAGCTACCAAGAGAACGGGCCCGCGGGCGCCCCCTGCCGCGGCGTTCTCCGGCGGACCGTACTGCCACGCCCGCGGCCGTGCTGGCAGCCGCGGCGGCCTGCCGGCCGCAGGCAGCAGGAATTCCCGATAAAATACCAAATTACATGCAGACCGCCCGCGACATCACCGCCTATCGCAGGTTCTGGGCCGAGCGCTTCGGCACGGCCCCGTTCCTGCCCATGTCGCGCGCCGAGATGGACCTTCTCGGCTGGGACAGCTGCGACGTCATCATCGTCACTGGTGACGCCTACGTCGATCATCCGAGTTTCGGCATGGCGATCGTCGGGCGGGTGCTCGAGGCACAGGGCTTTCGCGTCGGCATCATCGCGCAGCCCGACTGGCGGAGTGCCGAGCCCTTCGCCGCGCTCGGACGGCCGAATCTCTTCTTCGGTATCACCGGCGGCAACATGGATTCCATGGTCAACCGCTACACAGCCGACCGCCGCGTGCGCAGCGACGACGCCTATACGCCGGGCGGGGCAGGCGGCCGGCGGCCCGACCGCTCGGTGATCGTGTACGCGCAGCGGGCGCGCGAGGCCTTCCGCGACGTGCCGCTCGTGATCGGCGGCATCGAGGCGTCGCTCCGGCGCATTGCGCACTTCGATTATTGGTCGGAGAAGGTACGCCGCTCGGTGCTGCTCGATGCCAAGGCGGACCTGTTGGTCTACGGCAACGGCGAGCGGCAGATCTGCGAGATCGCGCACCGCCTCGCGGGCGGTGAGGCGATCGGCGCGATCACCGATGTGCGCGGCACGGCATTCGTGCGGCGCGGCACGCCGGCGGAGTGGATCGAGATCGACTCGACCCACCTCGATGCGCCGGGCCCTCTCAATCCACCGCTCGACCCTTATGCGATGACCGAGCGCGAGCGCGCCCCGGCGGCGGGCGCCGCCGAGCACGTCGTGCGCTTCGTGCGCCGCGTGAAGAATGCCGACCGCGAACGCAGCGTCATCCGCATGCCGGGGTATGAAGCGGTGGCGGCGGATCCGGTACTGTACGCGCACGCCTCGCGTATCCTGCACCTCGAGTCGAATCCGGGTAACGCCCGCGCGCTCACGCAGCGCCATGGCGACCTCGATGTGTGGCTGAACCCTCCGCCCCTGCCGCTCACGACGGCCGAGATGGACTGGGTGTACGAACGGCCCTACGCGCGCGTCCCGCATCCCGCGTATGGCCAGGCGAATATTCCCGCCTGGAAGATGATCCGCTTCTCGGTCGCGATCCAGCGCGGCTGTTTCGGCGGCTGCACCTTCTGCTCGATCACCGAGCACGAGGGCCGCATCATCCAGAGCCGCTCCGAGGACTCGGTGCTGCGTGAGATCGAGACGGTGCGCGACCGCGTGCCGGGCTTCACCGGGGTGATCTCCGACCTCGGCGGCCCGACCGCCAACATGTACCGTCTCGCCTGCAGGAGCCGCGAGATCGAGAGCGCCTGCCGGCGGCCATCGTGCGTATACCCGGGGATCTGCCCGAATCTCGACACCGACCACGCGCCGCTCATCCGGCTCTATCGGCGCGCGCGCGCCTTGCCGGGCATCAAGAAGGTGCTGATCGCCTCGGGGGTGCGCTACGACCTCGCGATCGAGTCGCCGCAGTACGTGAAGGAGCTCGCGCAGCACCACACCGGGGGCTACCTCAAGATCGCGCCCGAGGCGCTCGCCGAGGGGCCGCTCTCGAAGATGATGAAGCCGGGGGTCGCCGCCTATGACCGCTTCAAGGAGCTCTTCGACCGCTACTCCAAGGAGGCGGGCAAGGAGCAGTACCTGATTCCCTACTTCATCGCCGCGCACCCCGGCACCTCGGATCGGGACATGCTCGAGCTCGCGCTGTGGCTGAAGAGAAACGGCTTGCGCGCCGACCAGGTGCAGGCGTTCCTGCCGGGCCCCATGGCCACGGCGACCGCCATGTATCACTCGGGCAAGAACCCGCTCCGGCGCATCACGCGCTCGAGCGAGGAGGTCCTGATACCCAAGGGCCTGAAGGTGCGCCGCCTGCACAAGGCGTTCCTGCGCTACCACGACCCCGACAACTGGCCGCTGCTGCGCGAGGCGCTGCGGCGCATGGGGCGCGGCGACCTGATCGGCAACGGCCGCCGGCAGCTGATCCCCGCCTACCAGCCGGCGGGCAGCGGCGGCGCGGCACGTCGCCGCCCGGGCGGCACGGCGCGTCCCTTCCGCACCCAGCACACCGGGCTGCCGCGCACTCCTCGCCGGCGGCCGGCGTAGCTGCATATACTATACCCCCTACCCTATACATCGGCGGACGCTGCCCGATGACCAGCTTCGTCACCCTGCTGCAGCAGGGGAATTCCTGGCTGTTCGTGCCGAGCGCCATCCTGCTCGGCGCCCTGCACGGCCTCGAGCCCGGGCACTCGAAGACCATGATGGCCGCCTTCATCGTCGCGATCCGCGGCACTCTCGGCCAGGCAGTGCTGCTCGGGCTCTCGGCCACGCTGTCGCACACCGCGATCGTCTGGGCCATCGCGCTCACGGGGCTGTATTTCGGCCGCCACTGGAATACCGAGGCCACCGAACCCTACTTTCAGGTGGTTTCCGCGGTGCTGATCGTCGCGGTGGCGGCCTGGATGCTGTGGCGGACGCGGCGGGAGGGCGCGGCGCGGGTGGACTACGCTCCGGTACACACCCACGATGCTCACGATCACCGTCAGCCTCATGATCATCACCACGATCACGGGCACGCGCATCACCACGACGGGCACGATGAGGCGCGCCGTATCGACACCGGCCACGGCGTCGTGCGCGT
The DNA here is from genome assembly GCA_030038875.1 of Gammaproteobacteria bacterium. Taxonomy (GTDB): domain Bacteria; phylum Pseudomonadota; class Gammaproteobacteria; order Steroidobacterales; family Steroidobacteraceae; genus 13-2-20CM-66-19. The sequence goes on from JASHQW010000368.1 coordinate 6,505, forward strand.
CGGGATCCTTGCGGACGGCGGGCGGCCGCGCTTTCGCGTCTACGAGGAGAGCGGCCGCTCCTGGCCCGCGGAAGAGGTGCAGATCGAGACCGAACGCGCGGACGGCAGCCGCGAGCTCTTCAGCTTCCGCCGCCACGGCGGCTGGCTCGAGTCGGAGCAGACCATTCCCGAGCCGTACGAGTTCGTCGCGCGGCTGCGCCTCGGGCCCGCCGGACACAGTCACGACTTTGACCTGGAATTTGTCGCGGGCCGGCACCGCCATGCCATCCCCGGCTACGGGGGCCTCGACGTGGCGGCGCCCGGATACCAGGATCCGCACGAGCTCGCACACGCCAACGACATCCGCCGTCGCTTCGCCAACCGCCACGTGACCACTTCTCAGATCGTGGTGTTCGGCCTCACCGGCGGGCTGATCCCGTGCCCGGCGTCGATCACGGTGCTGCTCCTGTGCCTGCAGCTGAAGAAGGTCGCGCTCGGCGCCGCGCTGGTGCTGTGCTTCAGCATCGGCCTCGCGCTCACCATGGTGAGTACCGGGGCGGTAGCCGCGCTCGGCATGCAGCACGTCGCGCGCCGCTTCAGCGGTTTCGGCGAGCTCACCCGCAGGGCGCCGTACTTCTCCGGCGCCGTGATCATGCTGGTGGGGTTTTACGTCGGCTACCTCGGGTTGCACGCGCTGGCGGTGAGCCGGGTGTGAGCGGATTGAGCGAACCGTGAGCGTGCCGTGAGCACACCGCAGCCGCGCCGACGCGAGATTGCGGATCGAGCCGGCGCGAGAGTAGGGTGTTAGGCATGAAGCCCTCCCTGCGGCGCGCGCTGGTCCTGGCCCTGCTCGGCTGTGGCGTCGCCATGGCCGCCACCACGGAGCCGAAAGGCGCCGCGCCGGCCGCCGCCGTGGGAGCGGGCGCTGCCACGAACGACAGCGAACCGCCCGGCACGGCCCTGGTGCTCGAGATCAACGGTCCGATAGGTCCCGCGACCTCGCGTTACGTCGTGAAGGGCATCGAGTCGGCGCGCGCTCGCGACAGCCGCCTGATCGTGCTCGAGATGGACACCCCGGGCGGACTCGACAGCGCGATGCGCGACATCATCCGCGCGATCCTCGCCTCGCCCGTCCCGGTCGCGACGTACGTCGCGCCACCGGGGGCACGCGCCGCGAGCGCCGGAACCTACATCCTCTACGCGAGCCACGTCGCCGCCATGGCGCCGGCCACGAATCTCGGGGCCGCCACGCCGGTGTCGATCGGCGGCGAGCCGGAGGCGCCGTCGCCGCCGGTGCTGCCACAGGGCAAGCCCACGGGCAAGGGCGGCGGCGGTTCGGGCGAGGGCAGCGCCCCCGAACCTCAGCCGGGCACGGCCATGGAGCGCAAGGTGGTGAACGACGCCGTCGCCTACATCCGCGGGCTCGCGGAGCTGCGCGGCCGCAATGCCGACTGGGCCGAGCAGGCGGTGCGCGGCGCGGCGAGCCTCACCGCCAACGCGGCCCTCGAGCACAAGGTGATCGATCTGGTCGCGCGCGACCTGCCGGATCTGCTCGTGCGCATCGACGGCCGCGAGGTGCGGATCGACAACCGCACGGTGAAGCTCGCCACGCGCGACCTCGCGGTGGTGCACGTGAGGCCCGACTGGCGTACCGAGCTGCTCGCCGTCATCACCAACCCGACCGTGGCCTACGGCCTCATGCTGATCGGCATCTGGGGACTGCTGCTCGAAGGGTACAATCCGGGCGCGGTGCTGCCCGGCGTGGTCGGCTCGATCTGCCTGCTGATAGCGCTGTTTGCCTTCCAGATCCTGTCGGTGAACTACGCGGGCCTGGCGCTGCTGGTGCTTGGCACTGCCATGATCATCGCCGAGTTCTTCTTCCCGACCTACGGCTCGCTCGGCGCAGGGGGGGTGATTGCGTTCATCGTCGGCTCGCTCATCCTCTTCGATACGGACGTGCCCGGCATGCACATCGCCCGCTCGCTGATCGCCGCGATCGCGACCGTCGGGGCGCTGGTGATCGCCGGCATCGTCTATCTGGCGACGCGCTCGCAGCGCCGGCCGGTGGCGACCGGGGCGCAGGGTATGGTCGGCGACCTCGCCGAGGTGGTGGCGGACTTCAGCGGCAAGGGCCGGGTACGCTACGGCGGCGAGCTGTGGAACGCACGCAGCAGCGCGGCGCTTCGTGCCGGCGACATGGCGCGCATCGTCAAGGTGGAAGGTCTAACATTATGGATCGAGCCGCAGTGAGGGCGGCGCGCTCCTGACTGGAGACTCTCATGCCGTTCGGCGTCGCAATCCTCGTTCTCTTCATCGTGCTGGTGTTCAGCTCCATCAAGGTACTGAACGAGTACGAGCGCGGCGTGATGTTTACGCTCGGGCGGTTCACCGGGGTCAAGGGCCCCGGCATCATCTTCGTCTGGCCGGCCGTGCAGCGCATGCGCAAGGTGGACCTGCGGGTGATCGTGCTGGCCGTGCCCAAGCAGGACGTGATCACGCGCGACAATGTCTCGGTCAAGGTGAACGCGGTCATCTACTTCCGCGTGGTCGATCCCGGCAGGGCGATCATCCAGGTGGCCAACGCCTTCGACGCCACCAGCCAGGTCGCGCAGACCACCCTGCGCTCGGTGGTGGGACAGCACGAGATGGACGACCTGCTGGCGCAGCGCGACAAGCTCAACGTCGACCTGCAGCGCATCCTCGACCAGAGCACCGAGGCCTGGGGGATCAAGGTGTCCACCGTCGAGATCAAGGACGTCGACCTCGACGAGACCATGATCCGCGCCATGGCCAAGCAGGCCGAGGCCGAGCGCACCCGCCGCGCCAAGATCATCAATGCCGAGGGCGAGCAGCAGGCGGCGCAAAGGCTGGTCGACGCCGCGACCATGCTGGCGACGCAGCCGAGCGCGATGCAGCTGCGCTACCTGCAGACGCTCGCCGACATCGCGCACGAGCGCACCCAGCTGCTGGTCTTCCCGCTGCCGCTCGATCTCATCAAGCCGCTGCTCGGCGGCAAGGAATAACACGCGCAGCGCCTCAGGTGGCGCGCAGCCGCCGCGCCGCGCGTCGTCTTCTGCCATCAGTGGTGAAGTCCGGCCCTGACAGCCCGCGCTTGCCGGTCGAGGAGGCGCTGCCGGCGCTGCGGCAGGCGCTCGCCACGCGCGGTGCCGTCGTGCTCGAGGCGCCGCCCGGCGCGGGCAAGAGCACCGTGGTGCCGTTGGCGCTGCTCGACGAGCCGTGGGCGCGCGGCAAGCGGCTCATCATGCTCGAGCCGCGCCGCCTCGCGGCGCGCGCCATCGCGCAGCGTCTGGCGCACTCGCTTGGCGAGGCGATCGGGCGAACCGTCGGCTACCGCATGCGGCTCGACACGCGCGTGTCCCGCGCCACCCGCCTCGAGGTCGTTACCGAGGGCGTGCTGACCCGCATGCTGCAGGAGGACCCGGCGCTCGAGGGCGTGGCCGGACTCCTCTTCGATGAGTTTCACGAGCGCAGCCTGCAGGCCGACCTGGGACTCGCGCTCGCGCTCGACGCGCGCGCCCAGCTCGCGCCGAGCCTGCGGATCCTGGCGATGTCGGCGACGCTCGACGGCACCGCGGTGGCGCGCCTCCTCGGGGACGCGCCGGTCGTGAAGGCTCCGGGGCGGGTCTATCCCGTGGAGACGCGTTTCGCAGGCCGGGGTCCGCCCCCGCTTGCCGGCGCGCACGGGGCCGCCGAGCCGCCGGAGAAGCTCGTTGCGCGCCTCACGCTGCGCGCGCTGCGCGAGACGGAGGGCGACGTGCTGGTGTTTCTCCCTGGAGCCCGCGAGATCCGCCGCGTGCAGGAGCTGCTGGACGCGGGTGCGCCCGGGCCGGGCGTGCGCGTGCTGCCTCTGTACGGCGAGCTGGCGGGGGAAGATCAGGATGCGGCGCTCGAGCCCGCCGCTCCCGGCATCCGCAAAGTGGTGCTCGCAACCAACATTGCCGAGACCAGTCTCACGATCCCGGGCGTGCGCGCGGTGGTCGACTCGGGTCTCGCGCGCCGCGCGCTCTTCGATCCGACGACCGGCATGAGCGCCCTCGTGACACGGCGCATCTCGCGTGCCTCCGCCGAGCAGCGCCAGGGCCGCGCCGGGCGGCTCGGCCCCGGGGTCTGCTACCGCGCCTGGAGCGAGGGTGGGCACGCAAGTCTCGCGGCGTTCACGCCGCCGGAGATTCTCGAAGCGGATCTCGCGCCGCTCGCCCTCGAGCTCGCGAGCTGGGGTGCGCTCGCGGCGGGCTCGCTCGCCTGGCTCGATCC
>JASHQW010000369.1 GCA_030038875.1 Gammaproteobacteria bacterium
TTGCGATCGCGGGCACAGTCACGGCTTGACCACCGCGAGTATCACGATCGCGATCAGCAGCAGCCCCGGCACCTCGTTGAAGAAGCGATACCAGCGCTGCGAGCGTCCGCTGCCTGCGGCGAGCTCACCGATCAGCCGGTAACACCACAGGTGGTAGCCGACGAGCGCCGCCACCAGCAGCAGCTTCAGGCGCAGCCAAGCGAAGGCGAGGTACACGGGAGCCTCGACGATCATTGCGACGCCGAACAACAGCGCGCCGGCGGCGCCAATCGTCATGATTGCGAACAGCCGCCGCTCCATGACCTCGAAGCGCGCGCGGCCGTCCCGGTCGGTGGTCGTGACGTGATAGACGAAGAGGCGCGGCAGGTAGAACAGCCCTGCGAACCAGGTGACCACGAAGACAACGTGGAAAGCTTTGAGCCACAGCATCGCCGCACTTCCCGCGCTGCCCGGTGAGCGATTGTAGCCACGCGCGAGCGCGGATGGCGAACGCGGCACGCGGCTCTGGTAGCATCACGGGCCCTCAATCGCCCGAAACCGCCCTACGCCATGTCCAGCACGCCCGCCGCCACCTCTGCCCCGTTTCCCAGCAACATCGAGATCGCGCAAAGCGCCCGCATGCGCCCCATAGTCGAGTTGGGGCGCGAGCGGCTCGGTATCCCGCCGGAGAGCCTCGAGCCCTACGGCCATTACAAGGCGAAAGTGTCGCTCGATTATGTCGCGCAGCTCGGCGCCAGGCCCGACGGGAAGCTGATCCTGGTGACCGCGATTTCGCCGACGCCCGCGGGCGAGGGCAAGACCACGACCACGGTCGGACTCGGGGACGCGCTCAACCTGCTCGGCAAGCGCGCCATGCTGTGCCTGCGCGAGCCCGCGCTCGGTCCGGTGTTCGGCGTCAAGGGCGGCGCCGCCGGCGGCGGCTACTCGCAGGTGGTGCCCATGGAGGACATCAACCTGCACTTCACCGGCGACTTCGCCGCCATCGCTGCCGCGAACAACCTGCTCGCGGCGATGGTCGACAATCACATCTACCAGGGGAATCAGCTCGGCTTCGACGTGCGGCGCGTCAGCTGGCGGCGCGTGGTCGACATGAACGACCGCGCACTGCGCCAGATCGTGGTCGGGCTCGGCGGCACGGCCAACGGCGTGCCGCGCGAGGACGGCTTCGACATCGTGGTCGCCTCCGAGGTGATGGCGATCCTGTGTCTCGCCACCAGCCTCGCCGATCTGAAGGAGCGCCTCGGCAACATCGTGGTCGGCTACCGCGCCGACCAGCAGCCGATCCGCGCCCGCGACCTCAAGGCGCATGGCGCCATGGCGGCGCTCCTCAAGACCGCACTCGCGCCGAATCTGGTGCAGACGCTCGCCAACAACCCGGCCTTCATCCACGGCGGTCCGTTCGCCAACATCGCGCACGGCTGCAACTCGGTGATCGCGACCCGCACCGCGCTCAAGCTCGCCGATTACGTGGTGACCGAAGCCGGCTTCGGGGCCGATCTGGGGGCGGAGAAGTTCGTCGACATCAAGTGCCGCAAGTCGGGCCTGAGGCCGAGCGCCGCGGTCATCGTCACCACGGTGCGCGCCCTCAAGTACCACGGCGGCGTCGAGATCGCCGACCTCAAGACCGAGAACCTGGCGGCGCTGGAGAAGGGTGCGGTGAACCTCGAGCGCCACATCGACAACGTGGTTAACCACTACGGGCTGCCCTGCGCAGTGGCCATCAACCGCCGCGCCGAGGACACCGACGCGGAGATCCGCCTGCTCACCGAACGGGGCGCCGCGCACGGCGTGCGCGTCGTCGGCGCGACCCACTTCGCCGAAGGCGGCAAGGGCGCGCTCGAGCTGGCCCGCGAAGTGGTGCGGCTGTGCGAGCAGCCCAACAAGTTCCACTTCCTCTACGAGGACGGCGCGACGCTCTGGGACAAGATGAAGGCGATCGCCACCAAGATCTATCACGCCAGCGACATCACCGCGGACAGCAAGATCCGGGCGCAGATTAAACAGCTGCAGGAGTCCGGATACGGTCACTACCCGGTGTGCGTGGCCAAGACGCAGTATTCCTTCTCCACGGATCCGAAGCTGCGCGCAGCGCCCGTGAACCACGTGGTCAACATCCGCGAGGTGCGGCTTGCCGCGGGGGCCGAGTTCATCGTCATGATCTGCGGCGACGTCATGACCATGCCGGGGCTGCCGAAGGTGCCGGCGGCGAACAGCATCGACGTCGACGAGAACGGCCGCATCACCGGGCTGTTCTGAGGTCGGGAGGGGCCGTGCCCTTCTGCGAGGCCGATCCCTGGAGGAAGCAGTACTTCGAGGCGGTCGCCTGCCCGCCCGAGGTGCGCATCCCCACCGAGGATCCGGACGCCTACCAGTGGAACCCGGCGTATCGCTGGGTCTACAACAAGCTCGCCGTGGCCGAGTCACAAGGCCTCTTGTGTGCGCCGCACGGCGTTACGCCGCGGTCCTTTCCGGTGTTCAGCAAGCCGATCATCAACCTGCACGGCATGGGGATCGGCAGCCGCGTGCTGCCCGATCTCGCCCACTACGAGCGCCATGAGACCGCCGGACACTTCTGGATGCCGCTGCTCGAGGGCGATCACGTGAGCAGCGACCTGGCCGTGCAGCGCGGGCGGGTGCGGTGGATTCGCCATTGCCACGGCGTGCCGGGTGTGGGCGGCACCTTCGATTACTGGACGATCGAGGCGGGCCGACGCGAGTCTCTGGCCGCCTACCTGGATGAGTGGGTCGCGCGGCACCTCGCCGGTTATACCGGCATGTTCAACGCCGAAACGATCGGCGATCGCATCATCGAGGTGCACCTGCGGGTCGCCGACCAGTGGCCGGATCTCTACGAGCCCGGCTGGCTCGAGGCGGTGGTCGGGCTCTATCGCGACGGCAGCTGGTCGCTCGCGGACGGTAAGCGCCGCACGGGCTACAGCGTGGCGCTCTTCGGTCCCCACGGCCGCGAGTACCGCCATCCGCCCCCGCACCTGGTCGATGAGGTGCGACGCATGCCGCACGTGAGGAGCGTGCAGATCACCTTTCACGAGGATCGTCCCGCGCGCGCCCACTCCATGCCGCCGGGAGGCTTTCGCCTCGCGGTCGTCAATTGCACCGATCTCGAAGCGGGGCTCATGGCGCGGGCGCGCCTCGCCGCCTTCTGGGGAATCTGAAGGCTCGCGTCGCCGAGCTACGGCTCAGGGATGCCAACCGCGCTCGCGCGCGGCAGCTTCACCGGCGGCATCGAGCGGCTCACCCGCGATCAGCTCATCGAGCGTTCGGCCACCGCACGGGGCAGGGCGGACTAGATGCGCCACGGCGGCCGGCGGTTTACACGCGCGTCCGGCGCACCGCAAAATCTCCCGATGCCAGGGAACAGGACCTCCCCAGGGCGGCGCGCGCCCCGCCGCATCCTCGTCGTCGACGTCGGTGGGACCCACATCAAGTTCCGCATCGACGCGCGTGGCCCGGTCTTCAAGTTCCGTTCAGGACCCGGGCTCGGACCCGAGCGCATGGTCCGCAAGGTCCAGAAGCGCGTCCGGGGTCTCGCGTACGATGCCGTCTCGATCGGCTATCCGGGACTGGTGTTTCATGGCCGCATCGCGGCGGAGCCGCACAATCTCGGCCAAGGGTGGGTGGGCTTTGATTTCGCGGCGGCCTTCGGCAAGCCGGTGCGCATCGTAAACGATGCCGCCATGCAGGCGATCGGCAGCTATCGGGGCGGACGGATGCTCTTCCTCGGGCTCGGTACCGGGCTGGGGGCGACGTTGATCATCGACGGCGTCGTCGAGCCCACCGAGATCGGCCACATGCCCTATCGCAAGGGGCGCACCTTCGAGGATTACCTCGGCGAGCGGGGCCGCCGGCGCCTCGGCACGCGCAGGTGGCGCGCGGCGGTAGGCGACGTGGTCGCGCACCTGAAGACAGCGCTCGAGGCCGACTATGTGGTGCTCGGGGGCGGCAACGCCGCGTGGCTGAAGAGGCTGCCGCCCAACGCGCGGCACGGCGACAACCGCAACGCCTTCGTCGGCGGGGTACGCATCTGGCAGCAGCGCGGCGGATCCTTCCGGCTGCGCGGCGCCGCGGCGGGCCGTGCATGAGCGCGGCGCCCGGCGGCCCCGGAATCTCTCCCACCTGGTCGAGCAGCGACAAGGAGATGGTCGGGTGCCCGCTCGGGCCGGCGCGCCTGTGGTTCACGATCGGCGGCGGCATCGTCAACGAGGTCTACTACCCGCGGGTCGACATTCCGCAGATCCGAGATCTCGGCTTTATCGTCGGCGACGGCACCGGGTTCTGGGTCGAAGTGAAGCGCATGTGGAAGCACGACGTCGAGCTCGCGGACGCGGGCGCGCCGGCCGTGAAGATCGTCCACCACCACGCGCGCTTCGAGCTCATGCTGCGCGTCACGCCGTGCGAAGACCGCGAGGTGCTCCTCATCGAGGCGACTCTGAGCGGTGACCCGGCGCTCAAGCTGTATGCGCTGCTCGCGCCGCACCTCGGCGGCACGGGCCTCGGCAACCACGCCGCGGTGGTGAGCTACCGCGGCCGCAGGGTGCTGTGGGCCGAGCAGGGCCCCTTCGGCCTGGCGCTCGCCGCGGCCACGCCGCTGCAGGCGGATGCCATGGCGCGCGGCGGTGCCGGCTACGTCGGCGAGAACGACGGTTGGCAGGATTTCTCCCATCACGGCGCGATGACCTGGGAGTTCGACGAGGCGGGTCCCGGCAACGTAGCGCTGATCGGCGAGCTGCCGCGGGAGGCGGTGCTCGCCCTCGGATTCGGCAGTACCGCCGAATCCGCGGCGACGCTCGCGCTCACCGCGCTCGGCGAGCCCTTCGAGGCGAACTGGGCACGGCAGCAGGCGGCCTGGGAGCGCTGGCACCTGACCGGCACACCCGTAGACAGGCTGCCCACGGACCTGTCGGACGAGATTCTCATTCAGCTGCGCACCTCCACCATGGTGCTGCGCAGCCACCGCGACAAGACCTATCCGGGCGCCATGGTGGCCTCGCTCAGCGTGCCCTGGGGCAATACGCACGAAGAGCGCGAGGGCTACCACCTGGTGTGGCCGCGTGACCTGGTGGAGTGTGCCGGCGCGCTGCTCGCGGTCGGCGCGACCACCGAGCCGCACAATACCTTGCGCTACCTGCTCGCCACGCAGAATGCCGACGGACACTGGAATCAGAACCAGTGGCTCGGAGGCAAGGGCTACTGGTCCGGGATCCAGCTCGATGAGGCCGCATTTCCGGTGCTGCTCGCGGCGGCGCTCGGCGAGCGCGACGCGCTCGGAGGCACCGAGGTCAGCGACATGGTGCGGCGTGCTCTCGCATTCGTCGTGCGCACCGGGCCGGTGAGCGACCAGGATCGCTGGGAGGAGGACGCGGGTCTCAACACCTTCACGCTCGCGGTGTGCATCGCCGCACTCGTGGCAGGAGCCCCCTATCTGCCCGCCGACGCGCGCGATCTCGCGCTCGCCTTCGCCGACTACTGGAATGCGCGGCTCGAGGACTGGACCGCGGTGGCCGATACGCCGCTCGCGCGGCGCTTTGGCGTCCCCGGCTACTACATACGCGTCGCGCCGCCTCAGGCGCTCACCGACCGCTGCTGCCCGGCGGACCTGATCATCGCGATCAAGAACCGGGCGACGGACCTGGGAATCCCCGCTTCCGAACAGGTCGGCGTCGATTTCCTGCAGCTGGTGCGTTTCGGGCTGCGCCGCGCCGACGATCCGCTGGTTCTCGCGAGCGTGCGCGTGGCGGATGAGCTGCTCAAGGTGGACACTCCCTCGGGCCCCTGCTGGCACCGCTACAGCGGCGACGGCTACGGCGAGCACGAGGACGGCAGCGCGTACGACGGCACCGGGCTCGGGCGCGCCTGGCCGCTGCTCACCGGCGAGCGCGGTCACTACGAGGTCGCCGCGGGGCGCGACCCGCTGCCGCTCATCACCGCGATGCTGCGCATGGCGTCGTCGGGCGGCATGCTGCCGGAGCAGATCTGGGACAGCCCGCCGATTCCCGCGCGCGGACTCGAGCCGGGCCGGCCGACGGGCGGGGCGATGCCGCTCGCGTGGGCCCAC
>JASHQW010000370.1 GCA_030038875.1 Gammaproteobacteria bacterium
GCCGTCGATGCTGCCGCCGCCGGAGGTGGCGCCGGCGTCCATCGAGTAGCCGTAGCCGGACTCGTTGGTGTTCGGCGCCTTGGTGATGAGACGCACGTTGCCGCCGAGGGAGCTCTCGCCATAGAGCGTCCCCTGCGGACCCTTCAGCACCTCGATGCCGGCCAGATCGAGCACGCGCGGATCGACCGAGCCCGGCACCGTCGTGTCATTGATGTAGAAGCCGGTGGCGCCGGCGGTGCCGAACAGGTTCTGCCCGGTAATGCCGCGCACCGAGATGGTGCGCGCATCCGAAATGCCGGTGGGCCCGCCGCCGTAGGTGAACGCGAGGTTCGGAGTCATGGCAGCGTAGTCGGCGAAAGACTGGACGTTGTAGTCCTTCATTGTCTCGGGCGTAAAGGCCGTGATGCTGGTCGGCACCTGCGCGATCGATTCCTCGCGCTTGCGCGCGCTGACGATGATGGTCTCGACTTCACCGCTCGCTTCGGCGCTGGTCTGCGCCTGCTTCTGCGGCTGCTCCTGAGCAAGCGCCGGCACCGTCAGCGTGGCGAGCAGCAGCGCCGCGGCGCTGCCTGCGCCCGAGCGCCCCACGCCTGGTACCGCCCGGCGCGCGCGCCTCGATCCGTGACGAGATCCGTTGGATTTCATATCAGTTGCCCCTCCCCGTCAGAAAGCTATTGATCACGGCCGCGCACTGCGCCGGCTCCTCCCAGAACGGGTTGTGCCCGAGTCCCGGGAATATCTTGACCACGGCCTGCGGCAGCGCCTCGCGCAGGCTCGTGCGCACTTCCTCTTCCATGAGCGGGTCGGCGCTGCCCCAGATGAGGAGCACGGGCGCCTTGAGCTGCGGCAGCGTCCGCTGCAGGTCGGCGTCGGTGAGCCCCTGATCGAGTATGGCGCGCCACACGTGCAGCGGGATCCGAGCCGCGTCCTGGCGCTGGCGGCGCAGAAATTCGGGATCGACCGGCGTCGGCGACGACCACCACTCGAGCATGAATTTCGAGTCGGGCTCGATCGGCTCCTTGAGCTCGCGGATGGCGGCCGCGTAATCGAGCTTCGGTGCCGCCGGCGCCGTGCCCGGCCGGCGCCCGCCGCTTGATGAGATGAGCACCACCCGCGCGGTGCGCCCCGGCCAGAGCTCCGCGAAGGTTTGCGCGATGAAGCTGCCGAGCGAGTGCCCGACGACGTCAGCACGGGCGATATGGAGCGCATCGAGCAGCAGCTTCACGTCGTAGGCGAAGTCGAAGCGCGTATAGCAGCACTCGGGCTTGCCCGAGCGGCCGTGGCCGCGGAGGTCGAGCAGGATGAGCCTGAGGTGCGGCGACAGATACGGGATGAGCGGCACCCAGTCCCGGGCGCTGTCGGTGTAGCCGTGGATGAGCACGACCGGCGTGCCCGCCGGGTCTCCCATCGTGAGGTAGGCGAGGGTCTCGCCGTTGGGAAGCGCGACACTCTTTTTCATGGCCTCGAAGGCGTCGAGATCGATCTTCGTCGCGGTGGCAGGCGCGGCGGCGGACGCGCCGGGGCCTGGCAGCAGCAGCGCACACGCGAGCAGCGACCCGCGGCACAGCGCCGCCGTGAAGCGGAAGGTGCGGGTTAAGGTCGCGTCGCGGTTCGAGTTAAACACGCGTCGGAAGTGCGGCCAGTGGTAAATATTATCTTTTCGATAATATATAGAGATCCTCCGGTCCCGGCAACAGCTTCCGCGGCTGATATATCAGCGGCTGGAGTCTAGTCGCGCGGCGGCGGCGCTGCGGAGTCCGACGGCGGCGCACTCGCGAGGCGCTGCCGGTATGCGCTCAGGTGCGACTCGAACGCGGCGGCCTCCGCGCGGCTGGCCTCGGTGGGTGCGTTCTCGCGCCAGGCGCCGGCGAACTTCAGCGCACAGTCCCACTGCTGCGTCTGCGCGCACATGTGGGCGAGCGCGTAGGCGAGATTCGCGTTGCCCGGGTGCCGCGCGAGCGCCTGTGAGGCCGCCGGCAGCAGCGCCTGCGCGGCGGCGCGGTCGCGTTGCGCGCCGTAGAATCCCGCGAGTCCCGCCCAGGAGTGCAGATCCTCGGGGTTGGCCTCGATGGCGGTCTGGTAATAGCGCTGCACAAACTTAAGCATCGTCGCTGCGTCCACCGGGAGCACGACGTGGCCCGCGGTCACGGCGGACGCCAGCACCGTCAGGATCCCGGCGCTCTCGGCCATGCCGTCCGGCGACAACGCGCCGCGCGAGAGCTGATCCACCGCCGCGAAGGATGCCGGGTAATTCCCCTCCTCGAGCTGCGCCTCAGCCAGGACCCGCAGCGCCGGCTCGTTGGTGGGCGCTTCGCGCAGCGTCGCGCTCGCGAGGCGCAGCGCCTCGGCGCGCCGCCCCGCCTTGAGGTTGACCAGCGCGAGGCACGCCTCGGTCTCCGTCGGCGTGAGCTTGCGCGGCGGGATTGCGTCCTGGCTCTCGTCGGCCGGGCTCGCCAGCACGAAGACATGCGCGGCGGCGCGCACGTCCTCACGCAGCATCCTGTCGAGGTCCTCGTAGCTCGCGTTGAAGCTCGCGGCGAACGCCGCCCGCTCGCTCCTGCCCTGCTGCAGGAGCGCCAGGTAGCGGCTGAATTCGTCGCGATAATGACCCTCGACCAGGATCTCGCGGGTGAGATACCAGCTCTCGGCCGCGTACAGCGCGCGCTGCGGACCCGATTGCAGCTGCGGGTCCTGCTCCTGCATGCCGAGGAAAGTCCTGAGCGGAATCAGCGTGCTGCTCGCGACCGTGAGCGCGTACCCGGGAGCGATGCCGCCGGTCCTGATGCGGTCGTGATCGAACTCCGTCGTCGCAAACACCTCCGGGACCCCGAGCCGGAACCAGTAGGGGTAGCGCTGCGCGCCCTCCGCTGCGATGAGGCTGCCGACGTAGCCGAAGTACGCGCCCCAGTACTCATCGCCCTCGCCGCGTCCGCGGCTTGCGATGACGGTCGAATCGTACCCGGAGCTGCGGAAATTCGCGCTGCCGCTCGATCCCAGCACCTCGGCGATCTCATCGTCGCGCAGCACGTAAATGTGGGTCGGCAGGGCCGGGTCGCCCTTCAGGCTCAGGATCTGGGTGAGCGCGGTCCCGAGGCGCTGCGCGTTGCGCGCGACGTGCTGCGCGTAGCTGCTGCTGCCGGCCACGCTCACGTCGATATTCTTATAACGGTAGGCCCAGTAGTCGGTGGCCGCCGCCGGCCCCGCCATCAGCAGCGCGACGACGGGCGCTGTGACGGCCGCGCGTCTCATCGCGGGCGCTCCACCCCGACGCGCAGCGTCTCGACGGCCTGCATCTCGCGGTCCTCGAACGCTTCCCGGCAGTTGAGGTAGTCGAGCGCCATCCCGAAGGCGTCGTGTCCCCAGAAGAGCTCGCCGCCGATCACCAGCGTCGGCACGCCGAACACCCCGAGCGAGATCGCCCAGTCGGTGTTGGCGCGCAGCTGCTGCTTCACCGCCGGGTCGCTCACCGCGCGCTCGGCATCCGCGACCTCGAGCTGCCGCGCGAGATCGGCGAGGACCTGGGGGTCCGTCACGTCGCGGCCGTCGCGAAACACCGCATCGAGAACCGTGGAGGCGGCGCGCCGGTCGCTCCCGGCCGCGATAACCAGGCGCAGCGCCGCGAGCGGGTTGAAGGGATGCGCGGGCGGAAAGCGCATCGGGATGCCCATCTGCCGCGCGCGCCACAGGACGAAGCGGTAGGTGAAGCGCCGCTTCGAGGGAATCTCCGCCGGCCCCTTCTGCCCGAACCGCGACAGCATGCCGGCGAGCAGCACCGGCACGAGCTTCAGCTCCACATCGGCGGGCAGGCGCTCAAGATCGCGAAAGCCGAGATAGGCGAAGGGCGAGATGACATCGAACACCCAGGAGACCGTGATGCGATCCGCCACGCTCGCCGCCCTTCAGACGCGCACCACGAGCTTGCCGAAGTTCTCGCCCGCGAGGAGCCCGATCAGGCCGCGGGGCGCCTGCTCGAGCCCGGTGATGATCTCTTCCCGGTAACGGACGCGTCCCGCGCGCAGCCACTCGCTCATGTCCTTGGCGAATGCGGGAAAGCGGTGGTAGTGGTCGAAGATGATGAATCCCTGGATCTTGATGCGCCAGCGCAGCACCGTGGAGAGCAGCGCCGGCGTGCGATCGACGCCCTGGGGGAGCCTGTCGAGGTTGTACCAGGCGATGAGTCCGCAGAGCGGCACGCGCGCGCCGACGTTGAGGAGCGGCATCACGGCGTAGAGCACTTCCCCGCCCACGCTCTCGAAGTAGACGTCGATTCCCTTGGGGCACGCCGCCGCCAGCCGCTCGCGCAGCTCGCCCGAGCGATGGTCGAGGCAGGCATCGAAACCGAGGACCTCCACGGCGTAATCGCACTTGGCCGCGCCGCCGGCGACGCCCACGACGCGGCAGCCCTTGAGCTTTGCGATCTGACCGACCACCGACCCGACGGCTCCCGTGGCCGCCCCGACGACCACGGTCTCGCCGGCCTTGGGCTCACCGATATCGAGCAGTCCCACGTAGGCGGTGAGCCCCGGCATGCCGAGCACGCCGAGGGCGTAGGACGGCCGCTCGAGTGAGGGGTCGACCTTCACCAAGTCACGCCCGTCGGACACCCCGTAGTCCTGCCAGCCGACGTTGGCGACGACCAGCTCGCCCACCTTGTAGGCCGGATTATGGGAGGCCTCGACGACGCTCACCGTCTGCCCGGCCATCGGCGCGCCGAGCGCGACCGGCGGGGCGTAGGACGGCGCATCGCTCATGCGGCCACGCATGTAGGGATCGAGCGAC
The DNA here is from genome assembly GCA_030038875.1 of Gammaproteobacteria bacterium. Lineage (GTDB taxonomy): Bacteria > Pseudomonadota > Gammaproteobacteria > Steroidobacterales > Steroidobacteraceae > 13-2-20CM-66-19. The sequence continues at coordinate 4,780 of JASHQW010000370.1, forward strand.
AGAAAGCGCGTGCGCAGCAGCACCTGTCCCGCCGCCGGCACCGGCACCGCGACCTCCTCGAGGCGAAAGTCCTCCGGCACCGGCGTGCCCTGCGGGCGCCGTGCCAGCACGATGCGGCGGTTGCGCGCGTGCTCGCTCATCGCCTGAAGTCCACGAATTCCACGTCGACGCCGGGCGGCGCCGGTGTATCGGGCGCCACGAAAATGTCGCCGAGGAGCGTCGCGCCCGGCTCGGCGCTGTAGGCGCTGAAATCGCGCACCCCCGCCTCGTAGAGCACGTTGTCGTCGATGAGAAAGCGCCCGGTGCACTCGCGCGCCGGGCGCGTCAGGATCGCGTGCGCGGCATCCGCGACGATCTCGGGCTTCCGCGAGCGGCGCATCATGGCAGGTCCGCCGAGCGCGAATTCCACCGCCGCGGTGGCAATCGTCGTGCGCGGCCACAGGGCGTTGCAGGCGATGCCGGCCGCGCGGTACTCCTCGGCCATCCCCAGCATGCACAGCGACATCCCGTACTTCGACAGCGAGTAGGCGAGATGCGGCGCGAACCAGCGCGGATTCAGGTCGAGCGGCGGCGACAGCGTCAGCACGTGCGGATTGACGGCGCGCCTGAGGAACGGCACGCAGGCGCGCGTGGTCACGAAGGTGCCGCGGGTGTTGATCTGCTGGATGAGATCGTAGCGGCGCATGTCGATCTCTTCGATCGACGCCAGATTGATCGCCGAGGCATTGTTGACGCAGATGTCGATGCCGCCGAAGGCTTCCGCGCACCCGCGCACCGCCGCCGCCACGTTCGCCTCGTCGCGCACGTCTACCACGAGCGGCAGCGCCTGGCCCCCGGCGCGCTCGATCGCCGCTGCCGCGGTATGGATGGTGCCCGGGAGCTTCGGATGCGGCTCGGCGGTCTTGGCGGCG
>JASHQW010000371.1 GCA_030038875.1 Gammaproteobacteria bacterium
AAGGCGTCGTTAACCGGACGGGTGAGTAAATGAACCGTAACAGCTTCATTGTCGCTCTCATGGCGGTCGCAGCGCTCGCGCTGCCGCTCGCAGTGCGTGCGCAGACACCGATCAGCGAAGATTTCACCGGCACGAGCACCACCAACAGCTGGTACTTCTTCAACGGCGCCTGCCTCACGGCCGGCAGTGCGGCCGGCGTCGAGCCCTCCGCGGCCGGCGCCGGCGGTCAGATGCCGGGCTGCACCGCCATCGGTATAGGCGGCGGCGGCTCGCTTTACTACAACGAGAACCTGGTGGGCGGTTACAACGGCGTCGCCGGAGGGAGCCAGACGCTGCCCGACCCCTCGGGCCATGGCGCACTGCGCTTCACCAACGGCTCCTGGTGCACCAGCCCGTCGGCCAGCAGTCCCCCGTCGAGCTGTACCGCGTATTCGGGCGGCTTCAGCCAGAACGGCGGCATCATCTCGGCCACGCCCTTCCCCACCGGCCAGGGCCTCGCCGTCACTTTCAAGACCGTCAGCTATCGCGGCAACTCGCTCAACGGCGGCAGCGTCGGCTACGACGACGGCGCCGACGGCATGAGCTTCTTCCTCATGGACGCCTCGCAGCTCAACACCTCGACCATCACCGGCCGCTCGAGCGGCAACGGCAACGGGCTCGGCTCCTGGGGCGGCAGTCTCGCCTACACCTGCTCGAACGTGAACGCCCCCTTCAACGGGCTCATCGGCGGCTACATCGGCCTCGGGATCGACGAGTACGGCAACTTCCTCAACGGCAACGCCACGAACAACCTGAACGGCACCAACGACGTAGCCGCCAACAACACCTTGAGCGAGACGGGCGTCTACCTGAATTCGGAGGGCGGCTGGAACGACAACACGGCGAGCGGCGGCGCCTTCCTGCCCGGGCGTATCGGCCTGCGCGGCGCCGGCAACGTCGCCTGGGCGACCCTGACCGGTGCCTACGGCAGCAACCCCGGCAGCTCCACCTCGCCCTACTACCCGGCCTCGCTCGCGACCTCGTGCCTGAACGGCGGCGGCACCTACGACGCCAGCACCGGCGTGTGCGAGAGCTGCTCGAGCGGCTACACCTACAACGCGAGCCTCAATACCTGCAACAAGTGCTCGAGCGGCAGCTACCTCACGGCGACCAATAACTGCACCAGCTGTGCGTCGGGTCAGACCTACGACGCCACCACCAACACCTGCCAGAGCTGCTCGAGCGGCTCGTACGACGCGAGCACCAACAACTGCACGAGCTGTCCGTCGGGCCAGACGTACGACTCGACGACCCAGACCTGCCAGAGCTGCCCCTCGGGTGAGACCTACAATTCGAGCACCAACCAGTGCGAGATCTGCGCGAGCGGCAGCTATGTGTCGAGCACCGGCACCTGCTCCGCCTGCCCGACCGGCGAGACCTGGGACTCCACCACCAACCAGTGCGAGAGCTGCTCGAGCGGCACCTACAACGCCAGCACCAACACCTGCTACGGGTCGTGCGCCAGCGGCACCACCTGGAACGGCAACACCGACACCTGCCAGAGCTGCTCCTCCGGTACTTACTCCACCAGCCTCAACTCGAGTGGCGCCTGCTATACCTGCGGCAACGGCAAGAGCTATGCCGGCAACTACGACGGCACCGCGAAATGCTGCACGACCGGCGCCACCCTCAACACGAGTACCGACACCTGCAGCAGTGGCTCGGTGTCAACCGCTGGCACCGCTTCCGTGACGAGCGCCAACCCCACGACCGCGACCGGCAGCGCCGGAAACTCGCCGACGACCGGCACGCCGAGCTCGAATGCTTCCAACGCGTCGACCACCAACAGCCCGAATGCGCCGACCACGGCCACCCCGGGCACGGCGAACACCGATTCGTACTACGCGGTGCAGGAGACCTGCCGGACGGGCTACCTGTGGAACTACAGCACCGCCAACAGCCCGACGTCCGCCGGCACTGCGACCCTCACTAACACGCTGAACACCGGCCTCGCCTCGGCCAACATTCCGCCGATTCTCGACTACTACGCGATCCCGGGCGCCTACTCGGTGCTGCCCGCGGGCACCAAGATCGCCAACGAGACGGCCATGAGCCGCGGCGCGGCCACGCCGATCCTCTATGAGCTGAAAATCTCGGAGGACGACCTGCTGAGCCTCTCCTACAGCGTCAACGGCGGCGCTTATCAGCAGGTCATCAAGTCGCAGGCGATCACTGCTTCCAACGGCCCATTGCCCGCTAACTTCCTGTTCGGCTTCGCTGGTTCGAGCGGCGGCGGCACCAACGTACATGAGATCCTGTGCTTCAAGGCCGCGCCGGCGACCTCGGCGGCGAGCTCCGCGGGCGCAAGCGAGCGCCAGTCCGCCAAGCTCGAGACCGGTGCCCAGGCGTACTTTGCCTACTACAACCCCGACGGCTGGACCGGCCGCGTGACGGCGAGCGCCTTGAGCCTCGACCAGTACGGCAACGTGGTCGTCGCCTCCACCGCCAACTGGGACGCGCAATGCGTGCTCACCGGCGTCGGCACCAACGGCACCTGCAGCACCACCGGAGTGGCGGGCCCCACGGCGGCCGAGGCGCCGGGCAGCCGCTCGATCCTCACCTGGAGCGGCTCGCAGGGCATCCCCTTCCAGTACGCCGACCTGACCGCCGCGCAGCAGGCGGTGATCACGGCGGGCGATGTGACAACCGCCGCCTGCAACGCCACAACCGCCTACGCGGTGAATGACCGCACCGCTTACCTGCGTGGCGATCGCAGCTGCGAGATCAACTCGGCGGGAGTGGGACTGTTCCGCCTGCGCGATAGCGTGCTCGCCGACATCATCGACTCGAGCCCAAGCTGGGTCGGGCCGCCCGACGCGCCCTATCCGGCGACCTGGAACGACCGCCTGTACCCCTCGGCCACCAACGCCGAGAACAGCGGACAGAGCTACATCACGTATACCCAGAGCAACGAGACGCGTGAAAACGTGGTGTACGTGGGTGCCAACGACGGCCTGCTGCATGGCTTCCGCAGCGGCTCCTACAACGCCAACGGCACCTTCTGCTCGAATTCGACCAATTGCACCGGCACCGTGACGCCGAACGACGGCCTGGAGGTGCTGGCCTACATGCCGGGCGCCGTGGTGCAGACCATCCACAGCTCGAGCAACTCCGCAGCCGACTACTCGAATTCCCAGTACGGCCATGCCTTCTTCGAGGATGCGACGCCGGGCACGGGCGATCTCTATTTCAACGGCACCTGGCACAGCTGGCTGGCCGGCGGCCTCGGGCCCGGCGGCGCCGACATCTTCGTGCTCGACATCTCCAATCCCACCAACTTCGCCGAGGCGAACGCCTCGAGCCTGGTAATCGGCGAATGGACCCCGAGCACTATCTCGTGCGCGGGCACCACGGGCACCAACAGCGGGGCCAACTGCGGCAACAACCTCGGCCAGACCTACGGCACGCCGAGCATCCGCCGCCTGCACAACGGTGATTGGGCCGTGATCTTCGGCAACGGCATCGGCAGCACGAGCGGCGATGCGGGCATCTACATCATGCTGATCAATCCGAGTGTCACGACTCCGACCGTGGCCAACACCACGGTCTACTACCTGAGCACCTCGACCGGCAGCGCCTCGAATCCTAACGGCATCGCCTACGCCTCGCCGGTCGACCTCGACGGGGATCACATCACCGACTATGTCTACGCCGGCGATCTGCTGGGTAACGTGTGGCGTTTCGACTTGACCAGCAACAACCCTGCCAACTGGGCCGTCACTCCGGGGCCGGTGTTCACCGCGCCCTCGGGGCAGCCGATCACGACCTCGATCGTGGCCGCTTCCGGCGCGCCCTACCCCGGGATGCAGAACTACCTCATGCTCCTGTTCGGCACCGGGCAGAAGTTCCCGCTGACCAACACCAACCCGGCCACCTACGCGACCGGAACCCAGTCGCTCTACGGGGTGTGGGACTGGAATCTGACCAACTGGAACTCGATGTCGAACGTGCAGTATGCCGCTCTCCAGGGCAACGCGACCGGCCTTTCCGGAGCCCATTACACCGTGCAGCAGGCGAATCTCCAGGCACAGACGGTGACCGTCAACGCCACCACCGGCAATCGCGACATCGCGACCAATGCCCAGATCTGCTTCGCAGGCGCTACTCTGTGCGCGACCGGCAACAATCAATTCGGCTGGTACCTCAATCTGCCCGGCACGCAGGAGCAAATCGTCTACAGTCCGGAGCTCGTGGCGCAGGCGCTCACGGTGAACTCGATCGTGCCGGCGACGAATGACCCGACCTCGTGCATCGTGCCGACCGACACGGGCTACACCTACGTGCTGTCGGCCATGACCGGCGGGGCCTTCAATCAGGTGTTCCTGCCGCCGGCCGAGGCGGCGAACCCCGTGGTGAACACCAACCCGGCGTACCTGGACGCGAACGCCATCGGCATGCAGACGAATGCGACCGGCAGCTCCTTCATCACCGGCAACAGCTCGGGCACCATGTACCTGATCTACGAGACCAACCAGGCGGCGAGCGGCGCGGGCGCCAATGCCAGCGCGATCGGCAGCGGCACGCTGGGACTTAACCTGCCCCCCAATACCACCGGGCGGCGCATCAGCTGGATCGAACGGCGCTAGGAAAGGGACACATGCACTTGCGAATCACCGGGCGGCCCGAGGGTTTCACCCTCATTGAGCTCATGATTGTGGTCGTGATCGCGACCATCTTGCTGTCGATCGCGATCCCGTCCTACATGGCGCAAGTGCGCCAGTCGCGCCGCACGGAGGCCAAGACCGCGCTGCTCGACCTCGCCGGACGTGAGGAGAGCTTCTTCAGCACCAATGGCGCGGCGTACACCAACGTCGCGACGAGCCTCGGCTATTCCGCCTGGCCGGTGACGACCCCGAACGGCTACTACCAGATCACGTTCGGTGGCGCTAACGGATCGTGCGTCGCCGGCCAGGGCGCGGCCCTCGGCTGTGACCCGAACGCCAACGCCCCGAACGGGCCCTCTTACTACCTCACCGCCACCCCGGTCGCGGCCAGCAGCCAGGCTGGCGACACGCAATGCACCTCCTTCTCGGTCGACTCGCTCGGCAACCAGTTCGCAACCGGGACCTATACGAGTGTGCAGTGCTGGACCCAGTAGGGCCTAACCGCAAATGAATTTTATTTACAATCAGTTGACTAGGTAAGTTTCTTCATCTGAATTCCTGACATGTCTCGTGCCCCTCTCCAAGGTGGGCGCTGCTGCGAGTAGAGCCGTGGGCGCGCGGTCGCGGCCGCGCTCTCGCCCGGCTCAAATGACTCCCGCCGCTTGCCACAGCGACCGCCGGTCAACGAGTGGTCACAAATTCACCATATTTTTTTCCTAGAGTCTGAGCTATATTTCGGCCGCAGCCGCTTGAGTGTGCTTGGATTCCAATACCGCATAACAAGAACTAACTGACGCCGACCCGCGCAGGCTCGCGGCACACGAACCCATCAGCGGGAGGCGTTCCACGAGGTAGTGATGAGCACTACATGGGAACAGCTTGAGGGAGCCGCTTTGTCGCTCGTGCGTTCGGGACCGATCAAGGATCGCCTCGCCGACGCCTATCGTAATCACCTGGCATTCGTGCGCGCGGAGGATCTCCCCGAAGCGCTGCGCGAGGATTTCCGTGCCTGTCACGATGCGCTCACCCGCGAGCGTCCGTTGCGCGGCGAGGACGCCGTGCGCGCCACGGTGCGGAAGATGTCGAGCACCGAGGCGGACGAGCTCGCCTGCAGCGTCGTGCGCTTGTTCGCGGCGATCGTGCGCGAGTACGCCACGGATGAGGCGCACGCCGCAGCGGTCGCAAATGGCAAGGGCGTGGCGGTGAACGGCGTGGCGCTGAACGGCGTGGCGCTCAATGGCGCAACGCTCAACGGCTTCAACGGCCATACGGCAGGCGCGCGTGTCCGGAACGGCACGCCGCGGGAAGTCGCGCTGTAGAAGGCTCTAGTCGAGCTTGAACTCGATGGTGTCCCAGCGCGTCGTCTCTTCGTGACGCGCCTGGCGGCGGATCGCATCGACCAGCGCCCGCTCGTCCCACGCCACCACCTCGTCGGCGAGATCGAGAATCGCCTTCGGGGCCTCGCCACCCCCGCCAAAGGGCTTGAGCAGCACCACGGGCTTGTGGTTGGCCTGCGCGTAGAGCAGCTGAAAGGTGAGGAGATCCGGCTGCGCGGCATGGAGGCTCGAGAGCGCGATCACGACCTCCACCGGGGAGATCTGCCGCCGCAGGTCCTCGCGCAGGGCTTCCTTGTCCCCGGTCGGGCGCTTGTCGGGCGTGCTGTAGTTCTTATAGAAGAAATTGCGCGCGCTCTCGAGATACTCGAAGACGCGCAGGTAGTCGTCGCTGTTCTCCCAGGCATGCGTGACGAACAGACGCACAGGGTTGGCTTGCGACATCGGACCCCCTCTGGCGAAGCGGGTGGTACCCGATCCAAGTCTCGCACACGGGCCACAGAGCGCAAGGGCGCGCTCGCGAGTCGCCGCCGCACGACAGCTGCGTGCGGGATAGAATGCCGCCTCGTCGGCCGTGGCTCGTTCCATTTAACCGTGCGCCTGCTCGTCTACAACATCCGCTATGCCACCGGCACCGGTCCGGCCTTTCACCTGCCGGTGCCCGGCGCCGGCTATCTGCGCAGCAACCGCCGGGTGCTCAACGGCATCACCGAGTTCATCCGCGGCGAGCAGCCCGACGTGGTCGGGCTCCTCGAGGTGGACACCGGCTCGATCCGCACCGGCATGGTGAACCAGGCCGAGCACATCGCCCGGGAGCTCGGTCACTACTCGACCTTCCAGTGCAAATACCGCAGCGGCTCGATAAACACCTTCATGCCGATCGTGCGCAAGCAGGCCAATGCCTTCCTGTCGGGCCCGAACGTGGCTGGCGAGCGTTTCCACTACTTCGATACCGGCATCAAGCGCCTCATCATCGAGCTCGAGCTCAACGACCTATGCATATTCCTGGTGCACCTGTCGGTGAAATTCCGCCACCGTCAGTACCAGCTGCGCTCGCTCCACGACCTGGTCGTGCAGTCGGCCAAACCGGCGATCGTCGCCGGCGACTTCAACACCTTCTGGGGCACGCACGAGCTGTATCTTTTCATGCGCGCCACCGGCCTGCGCACGGCCAATACGGCGGGCCTGCCCTCCTTCCCGGCGCGCGTGCCGCGCATCGAGCTCGATTTCATCCTGGTGAGCGCGGGGATCGAGGTCACGGGCTTTCGCGTGCCCGACGTGCGCTTCTCGGATCACCGGCCGCTGGTGTGCGACTTCCAGGTCCGCAGCGGCCGCGGCGCCGGTACGGAAAAAGCGGCGCTCCCGGCCGCCGAGAGTCTCAACCATGAGCAATGACACTGCGCGCAACTGGACCCTCGAGCGGGACGCCGAGGGCGTCGCCTGGCTGACGCTCGACAAGCCCGGCACCTCGGCCAACGTGCTCTCCGGCTCCGTGCTCCTCGAGCTCGACGGCCTGCTCGCCGGGCTCGAGAAAGAGCCGCCGCGGGCGCTGGTGGTGCTGTCCGCCAAGAAGAGCGGCTTCGTCGCCGGCGCCGACATCCGCGAGTTCACCGGCATCGCCGATGCCGACAGCGGCTACCTGCTCATCCACCGCGGCCAGCAGGTCCTCAACCGGCTCGCCGCACTCCCCTGCCCGAGCGTCGCTGCCATCCACGGCTTTGCGCTCGGCGGCGGCCTCGAGCTCGCCCTCGCCTGCCGTTACCGGGTCGCGGTGGGCGATGAGCGGCTCTCGTTGGGGCTCCCGGAGGTACAGCTCGGCATCCATCCGGGATTCGGCGGCACGGTGCGCAGCGTCCAGGTGGCGGGCGTGCGCGCCGCGATGGAGCTGATGCTGACCGGCCGGCCGGTGCGCGCCGACAAAGCGCTGCGCCTGGGATTGGTCGATGCGCTGACCTCCGAGGCTGAGCTGCGTACTGCGGCGCGCGCGCTGGTGCTGCAGAGCCCGCCGCCGCGCCGCGCGCCGCTCTTCGAGCGGCTGCTCTCCTCGGCGCCGCTGCGTCCCATGGTGCGCCGCTCGCTCATTGCGCAGGTGGCGCGGCGCGCTCCGCCGGATCACTACCCCGCTCCCTACGCGATCATCGAGCTGTGGGCGCGGCACGGCGCGCGCGGACCCGCCGCCTACGAGGCCGAGGCACGCTCGATCGCGCACCTCTTCACCACGGCGACCTCGCACAACCTGGTACGCGTGTTCCTGCTGCAGGATCGCCTGAAGGGCACGGGCGGCAAGAGCCCGCTCGAGATCCGCCACGTGCACGTGGTCGGCGCGGGGGTGATGGGCGGCGACATCGCCGCCTGGTCGGCACTGCGCGGCTTCACGGTGACGCTCGAGGACCGGGCCAGCGAGTACATCGAGCCCGCCCTCAGGCGTGCCGGGGAGCTCTTCGACAAGCGCGTGCGTGACCCGGCCAGGAACGCCGCCGCCCGCGAGCGGCTGCGCGCCGACGTGGCGGGCGACGGAGTCCCGCAGGCGGACGTGGTCATCGAGGCCATCTTCGAGAACCTGGAAGCCAAGCGCGAGCTCTATGCGCGGCTCGAGCCGCGCATGAAGCCAGGGGCGCTGCTCGCCACCAACACCTCGAGCATCATGCTCGAGCCGCTCGCAGACCGGCTGGCGCGGCCCGAGCGCCTGGTCGGCCTGCACTTCTTCAACCCGGTGGCGCAGATGCCGCTCATCGAGATCGTGCACGCCGACGACACCGATGCATCCGCGGTGCAGGCTGCCACCGCGTTCGCGCGACGGCTCGACAAGCTGCCGGTGCCCTGCCGCAGCGCGCCGGGCTTCATGGTGAACCGCGTGCTGACGCCCTATATCAACGAGGCCATGTACGCCGCCGAGGAAGGAGTGGCGCTCGCGGCGATCGACCGCACCGCGGTGCGCTTCGGCATGCCGATGGGACCGATCGAGCTCGCGGACGTCGTGGGGCTCGACGTGGGGGCGCACGTCGGCGAGATCATCGCGCGCGAGCTCGGCCGGCCCGCACCAAAGCTGCCGCGCCTCGCGGCGCTGCTCGCGGCGAAGAAGCTCGGCAAGAAGAGCGGCGAGGGTTTCTACGTCTGGAAGGATGGCAAGCCAGTGAAGACGGGCGGCGGCGGCCCGGCGCCGCCGGATCTCGAGGACCGGCTGATTCTCGTGCTCGTCAACGAGTGCGTCGCGTGCCTGCGGGAGCGCGTGGTGGAGGATGCCGATCTCGTCGATGCCGCGGTGATCTTCGCTACCGGTTTCGCTCCCTTCCGTGGCGGACCGCTCACTTATGCCCGTGGACGCGGAACCGCCACGGTCGTGGCGCGCCTCGAGGAGCTTGCGGCACGTCACGGTCCGCGCTTCAAGCCCGACGCGGGGTGGGCGCTGCTCGCGGCCGGGCAGAAAACGTGAGGCGGCAGCGCGCGGAGCCGGCAAGCCCGTGTGCTACCATCGAGCCGGCGTTGCGCCGCACTGCTTGCCGGCGCCGCGAACCTTAACTTAAGTCAGCCGGTCTCGGGGGTCCATGGCGGAAGAGCGCGAAACCAGCGTGCAGGTGCTCAAGGCGTTCGCACCCCTCGACGGGATGAAGCGCGAGAACCTGGCGGCGCTGGCGAAGAAAATCACCGTGCGCACGCTCAACTCCGGGCGTCTGATGTTCGATCAGGGCGACACGGACAAGCGCACCTTCTGGCTGGTCACCGGGACGCTGGAGATCGCCGAGGGCGAGCGCACCGTCACGACGCTCCGGGGCGGTACCCCGGAAGCTCGCAATCCGCTCTATCCGCAGCTGCCACGCCGCGTGAGTGCCCGCGCCCGCGGCGAAGTCACCTACCTCTCGATCGACAGCGACCTGCTGGATGTGATGATCACCTGGGATCAGACCGGCACTTACGAGGTCGCGGAGCTCCAGGCGCAGCTGCAGAATGCCGGCTCCGACGACTGGATGACGACGCTGCTGCAGACCAAGGCGTTCCATCGCATTCCGCCCGCCAACATCCAGGCGATCTTCCAGCGCCTGCAGCGCATGCCGGCCAAGGCCGGCGAAGTGATCATCAAGCAGGGCGGCGAAGGCGACTATTTCTACATCATCGTGAGCGGCAAGTGTGCGGTGTCGCGCGAGACGCCGCTCAAACAGGAAGGCATCCGGCTCGCCGAGCTCGGCGTGGGCGACACCTTCGGCGAGGAGGCGCTGATCGCCGAGGCCAAGCGCAACGCCACCGTCACCATGCTCACCGACGGCGTGCTGATGCGCCTGAAGAAGGAAGATTTCCGCGAGCTCATGAACGAGCCGCTGCTGCAATGGCTGAGCCGCGAGCAGGCGAGTGAGATCGTCGCCAAGGGCGGCCGCTGGCTCGACGTGCGCCTGCCGAGCGAGTATCAGACGCTCGCGATCGAGGGCGCGCTCAACATTCCGCTCTATCTCATCCGCCTGAAGCTCTCGACGCTCGATCCGGCGGTGCCCTACGTGGTCTATTGCGACACCGGACGGCGCAGCTCCGCCGCCGCGTACCTGATGGTCGAGCGGGGCTTCGACGCCTACGTGCTGAGCGGGGGACTCTCGAACGGCGGCGGCGCCGCCGCGCGCGCGGCCGCCGCCCCCGCCAAGGCC